>DAISWT010000006.1:18836-21249 GCA_036826235.1 Acidobacteriota bacterium
GAAGACGATGCCGAGAGTGCCGTCCTCCTTCAGCAGGACCTCGAATTTCGCGCCGGTGGGTGTCTCGTAGGCGCCGGCGTACCGCCGCAGCGTCGTCAGGGCGGACAGCTCGGCGGGAACGCGGCGGGTGAAGACGACCTCGGCCTCGTCGAGCGACACCAGCGCCCGGTCAACCTCCCCCTGGGGATTGGTGGAGAAGTTCACCGACCACTTGCCGTCCTGCTCGTCGTCGGGCGTGTCGAAGCGATCGTAGTGGAAATGGCTGAGCGGCAGCCGGATCTTGTGGAAGTCGAACAGCAGTCCCGCGTCCTGCCGCGAGATCGTCAGGACGCCATAAGCCGGGTTCACGAACTCTCCGGCGTACTCTTCCAGCGGGTGGGACGGCTTCGTGCCGGCCACGCGCTCGCCGCCGGCCCGCGAGCGCGCCTGCCGGCCCGCCTCCTTGTCTTTCAGACGGATCGCCAGATCGCGCTCGCTCCACGGCGTCGGGTCCATCCCCAGGAGACGCTCGTACACGTTGAAGGAGACCACGTTGTAGAGCGGCTGGCAGTGATCGCCGATCACCAGCACGATCACCCCGAGCCCGTCGTTCGGCATGCACGAGACCTGGGAATGGAAGCCGTTGATCGCCGCCGTGATACGTCAGCAGGTGACCGCGGTACGAGGCCGTGAAGCGTCCCATGCCGTAGACGGGATTGAGGAGCTCGCCGAAACCCCGCGCCTGCAGAAGAGTATTCGGAAGCGCGATGGCCGGGGACAGCGTCGCCTTCAGCACGCCCGCGGGGATGACCGACCGGTCGCCGGCCTTGCCGTCGTTCATCAGGGCGACCAGCCACTTCGACAGGTCCTCGAGGTTCGAGTCGATGGCGCCCGCGGGCGCCACCCCGGCGGCCTCGCGGTAGTACGGGATCTCATACAGCTCGAAGGAGTCGCGGCGCTCCGTGAAGGGGACGCCGTGGTCCGGCTGCCGCAGCAGGTCGTCGATCGTGAATACCGTCGCGGTCATCCCGAGCGGCGCCAGCAGACGCTCGCGCAGGAAGTCCTCCCAGGTCTTTCCCGAGAGCATCTCGACGATGCGCCCGGCCCCGGCGTACATCATGTTGTTGTAGAGGAAGGTCTGCCGCAGCGGCTGCGCCGGCTCCAGGTACTTGAGACGCTCGAACAGCTCCTGGCGCGTGAAGTCCGACTTGTACCAGATCGTGTCGTGGCGCGTGATCCCCGTGCGGTGCGACAGCATGTCCCGTAGCGTCACCGTGGCGTTCAGCTCGTCGTTGAAGAACTGGATGCCCGGGACGAACTGGCGGACCGGCCTGTCCCAGTCGAGCTTCCCCTCCTCGACCAGAAGACCGGCGGCGATGGCCGTGAACAGCTTCGTGTTGGAGGCGATCGGCACCGTCGTCTGCGGCGTGAACGGCAGCTTCCGCCCGTAGTCCCGGAAGCCGTACCCCTTCGCGAAGACCAGCCTGTCCTTGACCACGACGCCGACCCCGACGCCGGGGACGTTCCAGTCCTTGACGAGCTTCCCCATGTACGCGTCGAGCCCCTTGATCCTCTGGTCGAGGACCGGGTCGGACGCGACGGCCAGGGAGGAGACGGTGACCCACGAGACGAGCAGGGCCGGAACAATTCGTGGGGCGGCGCCGCGGCGGGCTGAAATCATCCGCATCCGCCCCTACACTCGCTTGACCAGTCCCAGTGTCTTCAGAGCCCAGACGAGACGGCACAGATCGAAATCGATCATCTTTCCGAGACCGCAGAGCTCCTGGAGCGACTTGGCCCGATCCAGATTGGAAAGGACGGCGGCGTCTTCCGGAGACAGACCCAGCGCCCGGACCCGCTCGTCCGATTCCTTCATCATCTCGTAACGTGCGTCCAGCGGCCCCACAGCCTCCCAGACCCGCTCCCATCGCTCGATCCCGCGCACGCCTTCCAGCAGAGTCCGGTCCGCGTTCAGCTTGAGTGTGATGACCTCCTCGGTGGGCAGCGGTCCGGGCGTGTACTTGTAGCGGCCCTGCGTCCACTGGAAGAGGCTCAGGATGATGCGCCTGACCTGCTCGAGCACGCCCTCGACGAGATCCACCGGCCGGATCAGCGCCATTTCGACCAGGACCGTCCCCAACCGTTTCTTCTGGAGGGTGGATTTCTCGAGCGCGGAGAGCAGCCCTGCCAGAGTCACCTTCCCATTCCTCAGATAAAGAACTCCGAGCCGGTCTTCCGGGTCGGTCGACCCGGCGAAGATCGGCCGGCCGTCGCGGATGTACAGGGACTTCTCCACCCCATGGTCCTGCACCCTCAGGACGCCGGTGTCCGCGCGCCTCAGGATTGAATAGACCAGCGAAGGGAAGGTGGTGTTGGAGAGAGTGCCCTCGTGCATCTGATGACCGGTCGTCATGCCGTCACCGCGTCGATTCTT
>DAISWT010000007.1:0-12521 GCA_036826235.1 Acidobacteriota bacterium
AGCGATCCCGCCCCAGAAGGAGGGACCTCCGGCGTCGATCGTAAATGGCGAAGGCAAACATGCCCCGCAGCCGCGCCGCCAGGGCCTGCCCCTCCTCTTCATACAGGTGCGCCAGCACCTCGGTGTCCGATGTCCCCCGGAAAGAGTGGCCAAGCTTTTCAAGAGACTGCCGCAGGTGGAGATGGTTGTAGATCTCGCCGTTGAACACGACCTGGACGCTGCCGTCCTCGTTCGGCATCGGCTGATCCCCCATGGGGCTCAGGTCGATGATCGCCAGCCGACGGTGAGCCAGTTCGCAATTCGCGTCCCTGAAGTGCCCGCGACCGTCCGGTCCCCGATGCGCGAGAAGCGTGTGGGCGCGCGGGCTCCACTCGGGGTCCGAGGGAATATGCGTGGGGTGGAAACGGCCGGCGATTCCGCACATGGGTTGCGGCAAATTACGCCATCCGGCCTGGATTTGCAACGCCTTTCTGCCTCGAAAGCCCCGGAGGACAAGGACATGTGCGTGATCGGGCCGTTCCGAAGCAGCACCCGGGTCTTTGCGGGGCATGAAGGATCCCCGGACATCAGGAATTGCGCGACAACCGCCTGTGTTTGATCGCTGTCCGCGTGTCCGGTTGCGCCTCCTTCGGTGGCTCGCTATATTGGAACGGGCTCCTGGCCTGCATCTCTCCATCTGCGTCAGGGGATTGACACCCGTTGGAGGGATGGGCGAACAGGTTCACAACGCGGTTGGCGCCTTGCTGCCCCGCGAGGACCAATGCCCGGCACGGGTCTGACCGGCAGTCTCAAGACGATGTCGCTCCCCGACCTCTTGCAGTGGGCCGGTGGGGGGCGGAAGACCGGTATCCTCTCCCTCAAGAGCACCTCCCTCCACAAAAAGATCCACTTCCAGGAGGGAGCGATCATCGGATCGTCCAGCAACGACACCCGGGAGTACCTGGGCCAGTTCATGCTGAGCGAGGGGATCATCACCGAGCAGCAGCTGAAGGACGCATTCGATCTGCAGGCCAGGACGAAGGTGATGCTCGGCCGGATCCTGGTCAAGAAGGGGCTGGTGTCCGAGGCGAAGGTGAGCGAGATCCTGCGCGTGAAGGCGGAGGAGACCATCTATTCGCTCTTCCTGTGGAGCGAGGCCGAATTCGAGTTTCACGAGAACGAGCTGCCGCCGGGCGACCAGGTCCTGATCTCCATCCGGGTCGAGGACGTCCTGATGGAGGGGCTGCGGCGCTATGACACCTCGAAGAAGATCCGCCAGGCGCTGCCGCACAACGGCGTGCTCCTCCGCCGGACCGCCAAGCCCCTGCCCCCCGACATCGTCGCCAAGATCTTCCCCAAGAGAATGTACGACCTGGTGGACGGCCGGCGCACGCTGGCCGATGTCATTCTGGAGGCGCACGCCTCCGAGTACAACGTCTGCCAAGTCCTCTACGTGATGGTGCAGAAGGGATATGTCGAGGTCGCCCGGGGTGAGGCTCCGGCGGCGGCCCGCCAGCCGGCCGACAGCCCGCAGGCGCTCATGGAGGCCGCCAAGGAATTAATCAAGAGCGGCGACTCGGAAGGAGCGCTGGTGATCCTGGAGAAGGCGCGCCGGAGCGCCGGCAAGAACCCCGAGATGAACGCGCTGATCCAGGTGGCGGAGGAGCACTTCATCGACAAGGCGTACCGCCACTACCTGCCGCCGAAGAAAATCCCCGTTCTGAAAAAGCCCATCGAATCGCTGACCAACCAGGATCTGAGCCCCGAGGAGGGCTTTCTGGTGAGTCGGGTCAACGGCTCGTGGGACCTGCGGTCCATCATCAGCATCAGCCCGCTGCGCGAGGTGGACGCGCTGCGCGCCTTCAAGAAGCTGCGCGAGCGGGGCATCATCGATCTGGTCGAGGGTCAGGCCAAGACCGCCTGAGCGGCGAGGCGGCTCATCGTCCTGCGCCGCGGTCTCTCCGCCCCCCGCGCCCGGCCAGCCGCGGCCACGCCCCTCGTCCCCCCGATCGGGACGCCGCCGAGGACCACCGGTCCGGTGCGCTCCGCCGCCGTGACGTTGCCCACATACCGGTCGTACGGCTCCGCTTTGAGATCGTCCCAGCCCTTGATGGCGATCGACTTCACGAACAGCTCGGCCAGCTGCAGGTTGGTGATCAACGGAATGCCGACGTCGGTGGCGCGCCGGCGGATGATATAGCCGTCCGTCAGCTCCTTGCGGTCATACCCGGCGGGCACGTTGATGATCAGGTCCAGCCGATCGGGGGTGATGTACTCGAGGAGAGATGGCTTGCGACGCTCGTGGATCTTGTAGAGCCGGATGTTCGGTACGCGGTTGTCCTCAAGGAACCGCGACGTTCGGCGGGTGGCGTAGAGCGTGAAGCCCATCTCGTGCAGGACGCGCGCCGAGGGCAGGAACCGCGTCTTGTCCCGCAGTGAACCGATGGTCAGGAGCACCTGACGGCGCTCCGGCAGCTTGAACCCGGCCGCCAGGATCGCCTTGAGGAAGGCCTCGGGGAGGTCCTCACCCAGGCAGGCCACTTCCCCGGTCGACGCCATGTCGACGCGCAGCGCCGGGTCCGCCCCCTTGATGCGCGAGAACGAGAACTGCGGCGCCTTGACGGCGACGTAATCGAGGTCGAGCAGGGATGCGGGGACCGGCCGGACTTCGGCGCCCATCATGGCGCGCGTCGCCAGGTCGACGAAATCGACGCCGCTTGCCTTGGAGATGAACGGGAAGGAGCGCGAGGCGCGCAGGTTGCACTCGATGACCATGACTTCGTTGTCGACCGCCAGGAATTGCACGTTGAAGGGCCCGGTGATGCTCAGGGCCCGCGCCAGCTCCGCGGCGATCGCGCGGACGCGCCGCACGCTCTCCAGATAGATCTTCTGAGGCGGCAGCACCACGGTGGCGTCGCCCGAGTGGACCCCCGCGTTCTCCACGTGCTCGGTCACCGCCACCGCCAGCAACCGCCCCCGCACGGCCACCGCATCGGCCTCCAGCTCCTTCGCCCCCTCGATGAACTTGGAGATGACGACGGGGTGCACGCGCGACACCTCGGCCGCTCCCTTGAGCGCCGCGGACAGGGCGGTCCCGTCCGAGGGGATCCGCATGCCCGCGCCGGAGAGCACGTAGGAGGGGCGGACGAGGACCGGGTACCCGACGCGCGCGGCGAAGCGCACCGCCTCGCGCCTCGACGTCACCTCGGCCCATTCGGGCTGCGGCACCCCCAGGCGATCCAGGAGGCTGGAGAACTTGTGGCGATCCTCGGCCCGGTCGATGTCGCGCGGCTGCGTGCCGAACACCGGGATGCGCGCCTCGGCGCAGGCCAGGGCGTGGTTGTTAGGAACCTGTCCTCCGAACGCCAGCAGAATCCCGAGCGGCCTCTCCTTCATCCAGATGTCGTGGATGCGCTCGAACGTCAGCTCCTCGAAGTACAGCGTGTGCCCCATGTCGTAGTCCGTCGACACAGTCTCGGGGTTGCAGTTGATCACGATCGGCGAGTAGCCCAGGCGGCGGAGCGCCGCGGTGGCGGATACGCAGCACCAGTCGAACTCGACCGAAGAGCCGATGCGGTAGGCCCCCGAGCCGAGGACCAGGACCTTGCGCTCGGAATCACCGGGCACCAGGTCATCCTCCGTGCCGTGGTAAGTCAGGTAAAGGTAATTCGTGCGCACCGGCCACTCGGCGGCCAGCGTATCGATCTGCTTCACCACGGGGCCGATCTTCGCGGCGGCGCGACGGCGCGTCACCTCCACAGGGCTGCGGCCGGTGCAGTGGCGATCTGATCGTCGGAAAACCCCGCCTCCTTGGCGTCGCGCAACAGGTCGGCCGGAAGCGCCGCGAGGCCGCCCCGGGACCGTCGCGCCGCGTCCAGCCGGTCGCGCACGCATGAGATGCGCTTCATCTTCTCGAGGAACCACGGGTCGATGCCGGTTCCGCCGGATATCTCGGCGACCGTGCGTCCCCGCCCCAGCGCCTCCGCCAGGGCGAACACGCGGCGTGGTGTCGGTCGCGACACATCCCGCAGCGACTGGCGGATGTTGAAATCGTTCCCCACGAGACCGCGCACGCCGTCGCCGAGCATCCTGCAGCCCTTCTGCAGCGCCTCCTCGAAGCTGCGCCCGATCGCCATCACCTCGCCGACCGATTTCATCTCGCTGCCGATGAAATGGGAGGCGCCGCGGAACTTGTCGAGGTCCCACTTGGGCATCTTCACGACCAGATAGTCGAGCGCCGGCTCGAAACAGGCGGTCGTGGTGTCGTTCATCGAGTTCTTCAGCTCCGGCAGGAGCTGCCCGAGCGCCAGCTTGGCGGCGATGCGCGCCAGCGGATAGCCGGTCGCCTTGCTGGCCAGGGCCGACGAGCGCGACAGCCGCGCGTTCACCTCGATGACACGGTAGTCATCGGACCGCGGATCGAGGGCGAACTGGATGTTGCACTCGCCGACGATCCCGAACTGGCGGATCACTTTGAACGAGAGCGCCCGCAGAAAGAAAAACTCCTCGTCGGTCAGGGTCTGCGAGGGCGCGACCACGATCGATTCGCCGGTGTGCACGCCGAGCGGGTCGACGTTTTCCATGTTGCACACGGTGACGCAGTTGTCGGCCGCGTCGCGCACCACCTTGTACTCGAGCTCCTTCCAGCCCGTCAGGTCCTCCTCGATCAGCACCTGAGGCGACGTGGTGAACGCCTCCGCGGCCATGCGTTTCAGCTCGGCCTCGTTCCGGGCGATCCCGGATCCGCGGCCTCCGAGCGTGAAGGCGGTGCGCATCATGATCGGATAGCAGGTGCGCCGCGCCGCTATGCGGCACCCGGACGTCAATCGACCGCAGCGTGCGCGCGAACAGCTCGCGATCCTCGGTCGCCTCGACGGCGGAAATGGGAGTGCCCAGGACGCGGACTCGATGTCGGCGCAGCACCCCCTGCCGGTGCAGCGCCAGGCCACAGTTCAGCGCCGTCTGCCCGCCGAACGACAGGAGAATTCCGTCGGGCTCGCCGAGCTCGATCACCCGAGTCGCGAAGCGCGGCGTCACCGGCAGAAGGAAGATGCGGTCGGCGAGCCCCGGCGACGTCTGAATCGTCGCGATATTGGGATTGATCAGCCAGACCTCGATCCCCTCCTCCTTGAGCGCCTTGATCGCCTGCGAGCCGGAGTAGTCGAATTCGCCCGCCTCGCCGATCTTGAGCGCTCCCGACCCCAGCACCAGGACCCGCATCGGTCCGTCGCCTGGGCGGCCGCGTCGCCTCTCGATCGAGCCGGCAGGGCGTCGCCTGCTCACCTGATCTCCTGCAGGAATTCCTCCAGGATCCACTCGGTGCCCGTCGGCCCCGGCGCGGCCTCCGGGTGGAATTGCACCGATCGCCAGGGTCCGGTCCGATGCCGGATGCCCTCGTTGGTGCCGTCGTTGGCGTTGCTGAACCACGTATCCCAGCCGCGCGGCAGGCTCGTCCCGTCCACGGCGAAGCCGTGATTCTGGCTCGTCTGGTAGCAACGCCCGCTGCCGGCTTCGACGCATGGCTGGTTGTGAGCGCGGTGGCCGAACTTCATCTTGTAGGTGCGCGCCCCGGCCGCCAGCGCCAGGATCTGGTGGCCGAGACAGATGCCCAGGATCGGCAGTCGGCGGGTCATCAGGAATCGAGCGGTGGTGATGGCCCGGGAGGCGAGCTGTGGATCGCCGGGGCCGTTGCTGATGACCACGCCGGCGCACTGGTTCGCCAGCACCCGCAGGTCGTGATCCCACGGCACGACGGTGACCTCCGCACCCATCTTCGCCAGAAGACGCACCTGGTTGCTCTTTTTCCCGCAATCGATCAACACCACGGGCACGCCCTTCCGGCCGTAGCGGGCGATCGCGCGGGTCGACACTTCGTCGACCAGGTTGCGCTGGTTCGGATCCACGAATTCGGGGACGCGCCGGCCCTCGATCTCGATACGCCCGAGGAGCGCCCCGTGTATCCGGATGTTCTTGGTGAGGGCGCGCGTGTCGACTCCGGTGAGCCCCGGAATCCCCTGGGAGGCCAGCCACTCTCCCAGACTCGCCGCGGCCGTACGGTGTGAGTAGGTCGCGGAGTAGGAGGCACACACGACGCCGGAGAGATGGATGCGGTCCGATTCAAAGGGGCGGTGGGGCAGAGAGTCGTCGCCGTTCCCGCTTCCCTGGCCGTCAGACTCCAACGTCGGGACACCGTAGTTTCCCAGCGACGGGTAGGTGAAGACCAGGATCTGCCCGCGGTAGGACGGGTCGGTGAGCGCTTCGGGGTAACCCACCATCCCGGTGGTGAAGACCACCTCGCCCGCCGCCGGCCGATGTGCACCGAAGGAAATGCCGGGGAACACCGTGCCGTCCTGGAGGACCAGCCGTCCCTTCATTTCCGTGCGCCGCGACCCTCGGCCCAAACCGCTTGTCCCCTTCGGCGCAAGCCTTCGCGCCCCATCGTCGCCGGGCCTCTCACGCGTCGGCACGACCGCGCGCGCAGACCCGGCGCAGGATAGCACACCGGTCGGACCGGCCGGCCGGTGCTACAATGTCTTCATGCGATCCCTTTCCCGGTGGCGGCCGTGGCGTACGGCGATCTCCATTGCGGTCACCACGATTCTCTGTCTGTCGCCGGGACTCGCCACCCTCTGGCACGACGCGTCCGCCGCAACGCGGAGTGATGCAATCCTTTATCAGTCGAGGGATCTGGTGATCTATCGCACCCTCGACCGTCACGGCACTCCTGTGGTCGTTCTGACGAACCTCGACGAGGAGGGCCATGCTCTGGCCGGCCCGGGTGAGGCGTCGTCGCCGGAGGTCCCCGGGCCGCGCTCCGAGGGCGGCACCTGCCAGCCCGCGCCGCTCCCCACTCAGGACGATGTCGAGAGTCCTGCCGGAAAGCAGGCCGTGGGCGGACGGGTCAGGGTCGTGGTGAACCGGGGCGACGGCCAGCAGCCTGCGGACCAGGGCGAGGTCGAAGTCACTTCCGACGGCGGAGGGAGCACGACGGTGGTCGTCAACGTCAACCCGCCCTCACGCCCCGAGCGTGATACGGCGGTCGTCCCGGGCATCCCGTGCTATCCCGTCCTGGCCTATGGCGGCTTGGTGGGTCCCTACCGCTATCCGGACCACCTGTATTTTCTCGGGTACGGCCCCGACACCTCGTCGCCGTCCTCGTTCGGTGGACTGGGTCTCAACGCCGGCAACCGCTTCGGCCAGCAGACCGGGGGTTCTTGCGGGCACGGCTTCGACTGCATGTTCGGTCCGCCGCACGGGCGTCCTTGAACCTCACCCGCCGCTCAATGCACGTCCCCCAGCTCGTTGTAGCCGAGTGATTCAATCTGGATCGTCGTATGGACGATGCCGAAGCGGTCGCGCACCGTCTGCTTGATGCGGTTCAGCATCTCGTCGCTCGTGTCCCGCCCCACGCCATCCAGACGCACGTGGCCGCTGAGCGCCGCCAGGCCGGTGGTGATGCTCCAGACGTGCAGGTCATGCACCTCCACGACGCCGGGAACCGTGGCGATCGCCCGGCTGACGTCGTCCAGATCGATGTCGGCCGGGGTCGCCTCCAGGAGGACGTCGACCGCCTCGCGGACCAGCCGGAGCGCGCCGGCGGCGATCACCAGCGCGATGACCCCGCCGACCAGCGGGTCGAGGCGGTGCCATCCGGTCAGCGCGATGACCAGCCCCGCCAGGAGCACGCCGACCGAGGAGAGCGCGTCGCTCACCACGTGCATGCGCGCGCACCTCAAGTTGAGGCTTTGCGGAGCCCCGGAAAGAAGCGCGACGCCCGCGAGGTTGGCTAGGAGGCCGGCGCACGCCACGCCCATCATCACGCCACTGTGAATCGGGACGGGATCGATGAACCGACCGACGGCCTTGTACAGGATCCCGATGGAGATCCCGATGAGGAGCGCGCCGTTCACGAGAGCCGTGAGGATCTCGATGCGGTGGTAGCCGTACGTCTTGGCGGGGGTCGCCGGCAGCGACGAGAAGCGCACCGCCATCAGGCTGAGCACCAGCGCCAGGACGTCGGTCAGGACGTGGCCGGCGTCCGACAGGAGGGCCAGGCTGCCGGAGAGCAGGCCGCCCGCCACCTCGAGCAGCAGGATCCCGGCCGAGAGAGCGATCACCATCTGGAGCTGCCGCTTCTGGACGAGCCGCGCTTCGCGGGTCTCGGACTCGGCGCTCATGGGAGGATGCTGTCCTGTGCCATCAAGACAGGCGATATGATATCACCGTGCCCGAGCGCATCAACGTCAACGGGGCCCTCGGCCCCCCCGAATCGGCCGCGATCTCGCCGCTCGATCGGGGATTCCTGTTCGGCGACAGCGTCTACGAGACCCTGCGGACCTACGGCGGCCGCCTCTTCCTGCAGCGCGAGCATCTCGACCGCCTGCGCCGCTCCGCGGAACAGCTCGGCATCCCTTACGACAATGCCCCGGTGGACGTGGAGCGCGAGATCGGGCGCACGATTGCCGAGGCGGCGCTCCCCGAGGCGGCGTTACGTGTGCTGGTGTCGCGGGGTCCCGGTCCGATCGGCTACGACCCGGAAGGCTGCGGACCGCCCAGCGTGGTGATCTACGCCCGTCCCTACCCCGAGATTCCCGGAGCCTGGGTGCGCGAGGGAGTGGACGTGGCGATCGTCCGGGTGACACGCAACGCCAGGAGCGCGCTCGATCCCGCTATCAAGTCGAGCAACCTGCTCAACAATTTCCTCGCCTGGCGCGAGGCGCGCCGGCTCGGGGCCTACGAGCCGATCCTGCTGAACGAGCGCGAACACCTGACCGAGGGGGCCTCGAGCAACCTCTTCCTGGTCCGCTCGAACCGTCTGCTCACACCCCCCCTCGAGGAAGGACTCTTGGAGGGAATCACCCGCGGACTGGTCCTCGACCTGGCGCGGCGCGGCGGGATCGAAACGTCCGAAGAGGCGCTCCGGGCGGATGACCTGCGCGGCGCCGACGAGGCGTTCCTGACCAGCACGCTCAAGGGCGTGCTGCCCGTCCGCCGCTGCGACGGATGGCCGATCCGGCACGGCCGTCCGGGTCCGATCACCCTTCGGATCCTGGATCTGTTCGAGGAGAGGATTCAGGCCGAGACGAAGGCCGGCTCGGCTCCAGATTCGATTCGCAAATAGCGGCGGCCGTCCCGCCAGGCCGGCAGGACGAACACCGATCCACGCCGGTCGCGCACCCGGTAGTCCAGGCGCTTCTCCTGGTGGAAGTGTCCGAAGACCAGGATGTCCGTCCCCTCCGCGATCTTCCGGCGCGCGTACGCGTCGCACTCGGCGAGCGGGAAGCCGCTCTTGTGTCTCATGTTGGTCGTCGCCAGCCTTTGCTCGAGACGCTCGGCGATCGACAGACGCACGCCCGGGGACAGCAGGCCGAAGGCCGCGAAGAACAGCCGGTTCTTGGATACCGCCCGCCAGGCGCGGTACTGCCGGTCGCGCTCGTTCACCATGTCGCCGTGGGCCAGGTGCGTCCGGCGGCCCGCCAGCACCAGGTCGAGCGAGTTCGCGGCGCATCGGTCGAACAGCCGTCCACCGTCAAACCTCTCGAGGAAGAAATCGTGGTTGCCTTCGACGTACAGGAGGACACAACCGCGTCGCCGCAGCCGGGCCAGGGCCTCGGTGACCAGTCGATGATGCCGGCGCTGCAATCCGGGGGAGCCGACCCAGACGGAGAACAGGTCGCCGAGGATCGCGAGGGTCCGAATATCGGGCGGCAGGGCGTCCAGGAACCGGACAAAGGCCTCGACTTCGGCATCGTTCTCGCGCAGGTGGGCGTCACCGAGGAGCGCGACCGGCCCTTCGGGAACCGGCATGCTCGTCAAGCCCGGGGGGCGGCGCTCATCGCCGCACCAGGTCGGCGATGCCTTCCTTCAGGCAGAACTCCTGCAGCGATTTCGTCCGCACGAAGTACTCACCGAGCAGGGCGACGAAGCGCTTCTGGTGGAGCGCGACCTCGGCCGGCAGCGGATCGCCCGGCCGGAACTTGTTCTTCTCACGCGCCGCCCGGAAGGCCTTCGCCGCCTCCCCGACACGCACCGGAAGGACATCGTCCGGGATGCTGCCGAAGGACGCGCCATCGATGTCGTTGGCCTCCAGGGGAGCCACGTCCTTCATCTTGCGCGCCAAATCGGCCCCGTACTGCGACTCGACGTTGCTGTCGCCGTGGTCCGCGACAAAACGCGCGATCGCGTCATCGAAGCGGCGCACGGCCAGAAGAGCCAGCGCGTGCCGGAACGGTCTGATCTGCTGGTTGGCCGGGAACAGCTTCAACGCCTCGTCAAATTCCTCGGCGGCGCTCGAATAGCGCCCCGCGTTCATGTCGAAATCGCCGACCTTGGCAAGAGCCAGCGATTGATACGAGCCGTTGCCTCCCTTCGACTTGGAGAACACCGACGCCGACCGCCGGTAGGCCGCCTCGGCCTCGGACGACTCCTGCAGGAAGTCGTGCAGCCTCCCGAGGCGGAACCAATCGTCGCCGTTCAGCGCGTTGGGGTCGGGACCCTTTTCGTACTGCTCCACCGCCTGACGGGCGTATTGCGTCATCCGGTCATAGACGCCCTGGTCGGAGCTGATGACGGTCAGGTAATACAGCCTCTCGAGCGTGGCGCCGCCCGTCTGCGAGATCTCCCGGGCGAGGAGCGGCTCCGCCTGCTTCCACGTTTCCTTTCGGACGTCCGGCTTGTGCTCCGCCACCTCGCGGCAGTAACCGAGCTGGTACAGGAGGATTCCGTCCTGGAGACCCGCGTCGGTCGCCTCCTTCAAGAGGGGCATGGCCTCGGCATACTTCCCCTGGTCATAGAGCGCCATCCCGCGCGTGGCGGTGCGCCGCGCCAGGCTTTCCTTCGAGCAGGCCGCGGACAGGAAGACCATCACGAGCACGGGGAGAAAGTGGCGAGGGATGGGTGTGAAGGACTCTCCTGGTGGCGAAAAAGCGCCGGACATGGCGCGTGATCATATCATTCGATCTCCTCCCCCGCAATCTTGGCGTCCGTCTGCGGGGCGCGCCGTCTCGGCCTCGCGCCGCCTGTCGGTCCAGCGGGCGCGACGCTCCGACAGGAACTCAGCGTATCGACCCGCCTCGATCGCCGCGCGCGCGCGCCTCATCAGATCGGCATACTGGTGCAGGTTATGCAGGGTGTTGAGACGCATCGACAGGATCTCTCCGGCCACGTACAGGTGCCGCAGGTAGGCGCGTGAGAAACGCCGGCAGACCGGGCAGGAGCATTCCCCGTCGACCGGTCGCGGGTCGGCCGCGAACTCGCTCCTCTTGATCGACAGGCGGCCCGTCGAAGTGAACAGCGTCCCGTTGCGCGCGTTGCGCGTCGGCAGCACGCAGTCGAACAGATCGCATCCGAGGGCCACCATCTCGACCAGGTCGGCCGGCGTTCCCATCCCCATCAGGTAGCGCGGGCGGGCGGGCGGAAGCCGTGGCGCGGTCAGGGCGACGACCGCGCGACTGAGATCGGCGGATTCGCCCACCGAGACGCCGCCGATGGCATAGCCGTCGAAGCCAAGGGCGGTAATCTCCTCCGCGCTTTGCTCCCTGAGCGCCGGATCGTCGCCGCCCTGGACGATTCCGAACAGGGCCTGGCCGGGTCCGAGGAGCGCTTCGCGGCTGCGCCGCGCCCACAGCGACGTCCTGCGCACCGCCTCCAGGATGCGCGGGCGGGGGGATGGCAGGGCCGGGCAGTCGTCGAACGCCATGACGATGTCGCTGCCGAGGGACGTCTGGATCTGCATGCTGCGCTCCGGCGTCATCGACAGGAGTGATCCGTCGAGGTGGGACCGGAAGCTCACCCCTTCGTCGGTGATGGTCCGCAGATCGGCCAGGCTGAGAACCTGGAACCCGCCGCTGTCCGTCAGGATGGCGCGCTCCCAGCCCATGAACCGGTGCAGGCCTCCCAGGCGCCGCACGACCTCCTCCCCGGGGCGCAGCGCCAGATGGTAGGTGTTGCCGAGGACGATTTCGAACCCGAGGGACTCGAGATCCTCAGGGGTCATCCCCTTCACGGTGCCCGCGGTGCCCACCGGCATGAAGGCGGGCGTTTCGATCGTCCCGTGCGGTGTCGTGATCCGCCCCCGGCGGGCCGCGCTCCCCGGATCAATCGACAGGATGCCGAACGAGAACGCGCCGCTCACAGGAGCAGCATGGCGTCGCCGTAGGAGTAGAAGCGGAAGCCGCGCGCGATCGCCTGCTCGTAGGCCGCCAGGACCCGCTCCCGTCCCGCAAAGGCGGCGACCAGGACGAGGAGGGAGGTGCGGGGCAGGTGAAAGTTGGTCAGGAGCGCGTCGACGGCGCGGAAGCGGTGACCCGGCGTGATGTAGGCGCCGCACCAACCCTCGCCGGGCTCGACCCCGCCGTCCTCGCGCGCGCTCCCCTCCAGCACGCGGACCACCGTCGTGCCGACCGCGACGACGCGACCGCCGCGTCCTCGCCGGCCCCCGATCGCCGCCGCCGTCTCAGCGGGCAGACGGAACGCCTCGGGCTCCGGCCGGTGATCCTCGATGTTCGCCGACCGCACGGGCTGGAACGTTCCCGGGCCGACGT
>DAISWT010000007.1:12610-21147 GCA_036826235.1 Acidobacteriota bacterium
GTCAGCGCGGGCGTAGACAGTCTGATAACGCTCCCGATCGATCGCCTGACGCGGATCGCCCTCGTCCCGGCGGATGTAGGGAGGCAGGGGAACCGAGCCGTGCCGCCGCAGCGCCCCGTCGGGATCGCCGTCCACGTCGAGGAGCCGCACGAGCACCCGCCCGCCTTCGGTCTCTCCCAGGAACTCCACCTCGAAGCCCGGCGCGACGCGCAGGCGAATTCCGGGTCTCAGACCCCGCGAGGTCGACGCCAGGCAGCGCCAGGTCCCGCCTTCCGTATCCCTCCGGTCCCGCCCCAGGAGCAGGAGCTCGACGAGACCGCCCGTCGGCTTGCGCGCGCGCAGGCGAGCCGGGACGACCCGCGAGTCGTTCAGGACCAGGAGATCCCCGGGACGCAGGTGCTGCCCGATCGCGTCGAAGGTGGTTTCGACTGCGCCCTCCGCCCGCCGGTCGAGGACCATCAGACGCGAGCCGTCACGGCGCGGGCACGGCTCCTGCGCCACCCGCTCCGGGGGCAGGCGGTAGTCGAACTCGTCGATCCTCATGTCGCCCGGTACGGGATCGGGTCCGCCGCCCGCGCCGCGCGGAAGCCGTTCAGCCGCAGCCGGCAGGATTCGCAGCGACCGCAGGCGATCTCCTGCTCCGTGTAGCAGGACCAGGTGAGATGGAGCGGCGCATCGAGCCGCAGACCCTCGCGCACGATCTGCTCCTTGCTCATGTGGATGAGCGGCGCGACCACGTCGATCCGCGTTTCCGGCCGCGTCCCCACGCGCAGCAGGCGGTTGAACGCTTCGTAGTACTCCTCGCGGCAGTCCGGGTAGCCGCTGCTGTCCTCCTGCACCGCGCCGATGTAGACGCTCCGGGCCCCGATCACCTCCGCCCACGACACCGCCATCGCCAGGAAGTGGGTGTTGCGGAACGGGACGTAGGTGTCGGGGATGGTCGAATCGGGGCGCCGGGCCGAGACCGCGTCGCGCGACGCGTCGGTCAGCGCCGAGCCGCCGATGACCTTCAGGTGCTCGAGCCGCGCTTCGAGCCGCCGCTCGACTCCGTAATGCCGCGCGATCTCGCGGAAGGAATGGAGCTCGCGCTCCTCGGTCCTCTGGCCGTACGACACGTGCAGGAGCGCCAGCGTGCAGGTCCGCCGCGCCAGGGCGGCGGTCACGCACGAATCCATCCCGCCGCTCAGCAGGACGACTGCCAGGGGGTCGCTGGGTGACGGCGAGGACATGCTGGGGCCGGCCGTCACACCCCCCGCAGATCGGGAGGCCAGATGTACTTGTGGATCTGCAGCTGCAGGCGCACCGGGAGGCGGTCCGCCAGGATCCACTCCGCCAGCGAGCGCGGCTGGAGCGCGCCGTGCACCGGTGACAGCAGCACGCCACAGCGATCCGCCAGCCGGTGCCGGGCGATCGCGTCGCGCGCCCAGTCGTAGTCGGCCCGGTCGGCCAGGACGAACTTCACCTCGTCCGTGGGCTTCAACAGGGCGATGTTCTCCCAGCGGTTCTTCTGGCTCATGCCGCTACCAGGACACTTCAGATCCATCACGAGCATGGCGCGCCGATCGACACTCGAGATGTCCAGGCTGCCCCCCGTCTCGACCGCGACCTCGTAGCCTCGGTCGCACAGCTCCCCGATCAGGTCGATCGCGCCCTCCTGAACCAGCGGCTCGCCGCCCGTGATCAGCACGTAGCGCGTCGCGTATGGCGCGATCCGCTCCAGGACCAACCGGACGCTGAGGTCGACCCCCTCCTCGAAGGCGTACGCGGTGTCGCACCAGGTGCAGCGCAGGTTGCACCCCGTCAGCCGGACGAACACGCAGGGCCGCCCCGCGTGCCTCGATTCGCCCTGGATGGAGTGGAAGATCTCGTTGACCTTCAGGACCCTCGCGGTGCGTTGCCGGACGGCGGCGAGCAGGCTCACGCGCGCCCTCCGGCCGCGACCCGCGCCGTCCTGGCCCGCCGGCGTACACCATCGGCGGCCGCCAGGCCGATCAGAGTGTTCAGGTTGAGCACGTCCTCCTTCAGGGTCTTCTCGTCCTTCGGTGTCTCCAGAACGAGGGGCAGGCGCTCCAGTCTCGGGTCGGTCATCAGCAGCCGGAAAGCATCCAGGCCGAGACAGCCCTTGCCGATGTGCTCGTGCCGATCGACCCGACTGCCCAGCTCCCGCTTGGAATCGTTGACGTGGACCGCGCGCAGGCGCCGGAGGCCGATCTCGCAGTCGAACTCACGCATGGTCTCCCCGTAGGCGGCCTTCGTCCTCAGGTCGTATCCCGCCGCGAACACGTGGCAGGTGTCGAGACAGACGCCGACGCGCTCCGGATCGCTGGTGAGGGCGATCGTCCGGGATAACTGACCGAAGCGATGACCGATCACCGTGCCCTGCCCGGCCATCGTCTCCAGGGCGATCGAGGCCCCGCCGCCCGGAAGCCGCGCGTGGATCACGTCGATCGCCTGCGCCAGGCGGCGCACTCCGAAATCCTCCCCCTGCCCCATGTGACCGCCCGGATGCACCACCAGGGTCTCGATCCCGAGCCGTTCGCAGCGCTGCAGCTCCAGATGACACGCTTCGACCGATTTCTCCCAGAGCGCGTCATCGGGCGAGCAGAGGTTGATCAGGTAGGAATCGTGCGCCACCACGGAGGCGATGCCGCTGCGCACCCGCGCCGCCTTGAAACGGCCGACTTCATCGTCCGGGAGCGGTCGGGCGGCCCACTGGCTGGTGCTCTTGGTGAACAGCTGGATGGCGGTGCAGCCGATCGAGGCCCCGCGTTCGATCGCCAGGTCGATGCCACCGGCGATCGACATATGGGCTCCCAGTGGTCGTCTCGGAATCGTCCAGGAGACCTTCCGCGTCAGGGTGTTCGACATGAAGGGTAGATTACCATCCGCGGATCGCGAGGGTCAATCACGCCACCCGCGCACCGGATCGGTCCGCGCATCTCGACCGAGCCTGCGAGCGACGGCCCGGGGCGCGTCTCACGCCTTTCCCAGGAGGCGCCGCAGGAGAAACTCCTTGATCAAGAACATTCTTTCATGCCAATCCTCAATCAGGCTGAAGGAGAAGATCCTGCGACTCCAGGATGTCATCGCGTGGCTCTCCAGCCGCGGCAGGAGATACCGGTAAATCATCCGTCCGTGCAAGGTCTGTCTCCGGCGGATCTCGTCCACAACGTCCTGGGGGAAACGGACACCCTGGCCGAAATCCAGGAAGACCCGATTGCAATAGGTCATCGTCAACAAGAGAACATTGGCGAGCCGGTGCTTCCTCGCGAGGTTCAGGAAGCGATCCCAGTCGAGAGCCGGGCCGAATTTCACCACGAACCGGCGGACGTCCTCGATCCAGATGGCACGGAGCTCTTCCATGTGGCGGGCGAGGTGGATCATCAGATAAATCAAGTGGACTTCCTTGGAGAGGCATGCGAACGCGCGGCCCTCGAACACGACCTCATCCTGATCCTGCCAGAATTCGGCGGCGAAACCGGAGAACAATTCCGCGGTCGAGAGAGCGAAGTGGAGCTCCAGGGTTGTGCCGTTCTTGCTGCACGTAAGGACTTCGACTGTCTTGTGCTGGTAATCGCTCCGGGAATGAGTGTTCCCTGCCTCCGTGAGAGACCCGATTGCCTGTTCGTAGTACTCGAGGGGAATCGCCAAATCAATGTCGCTGCTGCCCCTCAGGGCATAGTCGCCATAAAGCAAGTGAGCCAGCAACAGGCCCTTGATGGGAACGAATGGGATCTGGCGTTCCTGAAGCACGCGAGCCGCTTCGAGGAAGTCCTGTTTCATGGCCTCGGCGGCAAGGAGCTGCCGGTAGGCCTGTCTCTTGTGCTGGTGTGGCACCAGCAGCAGAATGCCGTGCTGCTCGAGCCATTCGCAGGGGGCGCTGGACGTGGATCCAGGGTGATAGAGAAGTTCGAGAGCCGATTGGAGGCTTGCGCGCATGCCTGTCCCTTCCACGGGCCCGACCGGCGCCTATTATGATGTAAAAACACGCCATGAAGGCCGTCGAGGCGGCCGCGCGACCCAGCGTTCGCATCGGGGCCGGCACGGAGTCCCTCGGCGGGCACCGGGATCGCCATTCCAGCGAGCGCACCGGCTTCTGCGCACCGGTTTCTTGACTTGGCCCGGAGCCGGCGGTACACTCCCGCCCTCTGTCAGGCATCCAGGTTCAGAAGGAGAGCTCCAGTGCCGATCGCCCGCGGACGCGTGACCCTCGCTGTCGCAACCGTCTTCGCCATGGTCCTATGCCCCGTCGCGTGCTCCCGCTCGGGCGGACCCGAAGTCTCGCCGACGCAGGCGAATGCGCCGCAAACGCAGGGCACCCCGGCGGCCCAGGTGACGAAGGCCGGGCCGACGGCGGATCAGGACGAGAAGACCGCGGAGGCGCCGGAGTACCAGCCGGAGAACGCCGCCGGGGCCGTCAAGGGCGTGCCGGCCCAGACGAATACGATTCCGATCGTCGCGGTCGCCAATTATTTCACCGAACTGCCGGGCATCGACGTCGCGGGGCTGAAGCGCGGGCGGAAGGAGAAGTTTCTCCAGCGCGTCAACAGCGAGATGTGCTCCTGCGGCTGCAAGAACGATACGCTGGCCCGCTGCTACGTCAACGATCCGCGCTGCCCCGTCGTCAAGTCCATGGTGCAGAAGGTCTACGACGAGGTGAAGGCCGGGAAATGACGTGCGCGGGTTGAGGGAACCCTCGCATGAAGGTCTATGAGATCTCCGAGATCCGCAATGTCGGGATCATCGGCCACGGGTCCTCCGGCAAGACGTCCCTCGCCTCCGCCCTCCTCTTCTCCTCCGGCACGGTGAACAGACTGGGCCGCGTGGACCAGGGAAACACCATCACCGATTTCGAGGAGGAGGAGATCGCCCGCAAGGTCTCCATCTCATCCGCCCTCTGCCACCTGGAGTGGAAGAAGATCAAGCTGAACCTCATCGATACGCCCGGCTATGGCGCCTTCATCGCGGACGCCAAGGCGGTCCTGCGCGTGGTGGACGGCGCGCTGCTGGTCGTGGACGGCGTCGCCGGGGTCGAGGTGCAGACCGAGGAGGCGTGGGGCTACGCCGAAGGGTTCGACCTGCCGCGCCTGTTCGTGGTGAACAAGCTGGATCGCGAGAACGCCTCGTTCGCGCGCGCGGTCGATTCGATCACCGGGGCGTTTGGCCGCCAGGCCGTCCCGGTGCACATCCCGATCGGGGCGGAGAAGACGTTCACGGGGGTGGTCGACCTGGTCGCGAACAAGGCCTACGTCTACGACCAGGACGAAAGCGGCCGCCACCAGGTCACCGAGGTGCCCGCCGAACTGGCCGACGCCGCCACGGAGGCGCGCGACAGACTCATGGAGCTGGTGGCCGAGGTGGACGACGCGCTGATGGAGACCTTCTTCGAGAAGGGCGCCTTGTCCCAGGAGGAGCTGATCGCGGGGCTCTCCAAGGGGGTCAAGCAGCGGAAGATCTTTCCGATCTTGTGCGCCTCGGGGCTGTCCAACATCGGGGCGCACCCGATCCTGGACGCGCTGGTCACGCTTCTGCCCCACCCCGGCGAGCGGGCTCCCTTCAAGGGGGAGACACCGAAGGATCACGCTTCGGCGGAGCGCCGGGGGGCCGCGGGCGAACCCTATTCCGCGTTCGTCTTCAAGACGATCGCCGACCCCTACTCCGGCAAGATCTCCCTGTTCCGAGTCTACTCCGGCGCCATCAAGTCCGACACGACGGTCTACAACGCCAGCCGGGACACCCACGAGCGGCTCGGGGCCATCCTGGCCCTGCAGGGGAAGGAGTCCGAGCCGGTGCAGGAGGTCCGGGCGGGCGACATCGCCGCCGTGCCGAAGCTCAAGGAGACCAGCACGGGCGACACGCTCGCCGACAAGGCGCATCCCATCGTCTATCCCAAGGTCACCTTCCCCGAGCCGTCCATCGCGTTCGCCCTGCGGCCGAAGTCACGCGCCGACGAGGAGAAGATCTCCTCCGTCCTGCCGCGCCTGGTGGAGGAGGACCCGACCATCCAGTTCCGCCGCGACGCGCAGACGCACGAGCTGATCATCGCCGGCAACAGCGACCTGCACGTGGAGGTCGCCCTGGCGCGCATGAAGAAGAAGTTCGGAGTCGAGGCGATCCTGCACGCGCCCAAGGTGCCGTATTTCGAGACCATCAAGAAGAAGGCGGAGGCCCAGGGGAGGCACAAGAAGCAGACCGGCGGGCACGGCCAGTTCGGCGACTGCTGGATCAAGCTCGAGCCCCTGCCGCGCGGGACCGGGTTCGAGTTCAAAGACGAGATATTCGGCGGCGCCATCCCGAAGAACTTCATCCCGTCGGTCGAGAAGGGCATCCAGGACGCTCGCATGCAGGGCTTTCTGGCGGGCTATCCCGTGGTTGACTTTCGCGTCATCTTGTTCGACGGCTCGTACCACACGGTGGATTCCTCGGACATCGCCTTCAAGATCGCGGGCTCCCTGGCCTTCAAGAAAGCGATGGAAGAAGCAGGGGCGACGCTCCTCGAGCCGATCATGAACGTGGAAATCACCGCCCCGGAGCAGTACATGGGCGATCTGATGGGCGATCTCAACTCGCGGCGCGGCCGGGTGCAGGGCATGAACGCGCAGGGATCGATGCAGGTGATCAAGGCGCAGGTGCCGATGGTCGAAATGCTCACCTATGCCTCGACCCTCAAGTCGATCACCGGCGGCCGCGGCTCCTACCGGATGTCCTTCGCGCACTACGAAGAGGTCCCCTCCCACCTGCAGGCGAAGATCGTCGCCGCCCACAAGGCCGCCAAGGAAGGGACCGGGGCCGCGGCGACTCACTGAGAGCCCGCGACCGCCTCAATCCCTCCACTGGGTCGCCACGTCGGGCATTCCCATCAGGACACGCGCACCGAAGGGCCCCGGACGCTCGGCGAGCCCCGGCGGCAGGCCGCGCAGCTCGAGCGTCGAGTCCCGACGTCCTCCGAGCGCCGCGACTTGCAGAGCCACCCGCGCCAGGAGGGCCGCGTCGCACGCCTCCGGGTCGGTAAAGAAGGACACGGTGGCGCCCTCCCACAGCACGAACCCCGAGGCGGCAGCGCCCCGCGAAGCGCCGCGCACGACGGCAACGAGGGCCCCGCGCAGGCCCGAGAGCGCCCCGCCGAGAAACATGCGGGGCCACAGTCCGGGGCGCAGCCGCAGCCACAGGCTCCCCATGGCGCGTGCGTAGAGACCGCAGAGGGCCGGCCACTCCCGGCGGCCGGCCGGCTCGAGACGCAGGGCCGGCGTCGCCGGCCCGATGGTCGAGAGCAGCCCAACAGGAGCGCTGCCGAACAGCGAGCGGCCCGCCTCGAAGCCGCACCGTTCGTGCGCCGCGATCGAGGCGTCGTTCCCCCAGTCCACGAAGGAGTAGAGACGCTGCGCGTCCGGGAGGAGGCGGGCGCCATCCCGTAGAAGGCGGCGGCCAATGCCCTGGCGGCGCCGGCCGGCCGCGACGCGCCAGTGGCCGAACATCCACGTGCCGGCAGGGCGCGCGCAGCGGACGAACTGTACGGCGCCGAGGATCATCCCGGTGGCCGTCTCCTCGGCCACCAGGGTGGCGCAGCGGGTCCCCTTCAGGCGCCAGAGAAGAGCGCGCGCCGGCGACGGGCAGAGGATGTCGGCCACCATGGGCGGGTGCCCGAGTCGGATGAGACCGGCGCGATCGACCGGCCGGCACGCCCGCACTGCGATCCCGGTCACGGCCGCCGGGCGACCCAGCGCCACGCAAAGCGGTTCACGGCGCCCTTTATATCACCCGCCCGCTCCCGCGCTTTCCTTGACCGCAATCTCCGCCGCCTCCTATAATTCCCGCCTCTTCCGGAGAGCGGGTGCAGACGACAACGATCAGAAGGATCGGCGTCCATGAAGGCCAGGACGTCCGGGTCCGGGGCTGGCTGTACAACAAGCGCGAAAAAGGGAAGCTGGCGTTCCTGATCGTGCGCGACGGCACCGGTTATCTGCAGGCGGTGGCCTTCCAGCCGGAGGTCCCACCCGGCGTGTTCGAGGCCTGCCAGAAGGTGACCCAGGAATCGTCCCTGGAGGTCGAGGGGACCGTCCGCAAGGACGACCGCGCCCCCGGCGGCTACGAGATGAAGCTGGCGTCGATCACCGTGCACCAGCTCGCGCATGACTACCCGATCAGCCCGAAGGAGCACGGCCCCGATTTCCTCCTCGATCACCGACACCTGTGGCTGCGATCGTCGAAGCAGCACGCGCTCCTGCGCATCCGCAGCGAGATCAGCCAGGCGATCCGGGACTTCTTCTACGAGCGCGATTTCGTGCTGATCGACTCGCCGATCCTGACGCCGGCGGCCTGCGAGGGCACCTCGACGCTGTTCGAGACCGACTATTTCGATCAGAAGGCGTACTTGAGCCAGTCGGGCCAGCTGTATCTCGAGCCCGCCTGCCTGGCGTTCGGGAAGGTCTATTGCTTCGGGCCGACGTTCCGGGCGGAGAAGTCCAAGACGCGCCGGCACCTGACCGAGTTCTGGATGGTCGAGCCGGAGGTCGCCTACGCCGGGCTTCCCGAGATCC
>DAISWT010000008.1:0-4959 GCA_036826235.1 Acidobacteriota bacterium
GCGCGCCTCGAAGGGACGGAAGACCCGCAGCGCGCCGAGCCCGCACGCGACGGCGACGACGATGCCCCTGATTCTGCTCGACTCGAGATCCATCGGCCCTCCGCGCGGACCGGACCCCCGCCGGCATCAATATCGGGCCCGGAGGAAACGCGGGCAAGGCGGCCGCCCTGCTTGACCCGGACAACCCGGCGCGGTAACGTGGCCGCTCCCCGGCGTCTTGCCTGCCGGGACACCGCCCCGACCGGAGGCGACTTGAGCCATCCACAGTTTCGTAATCGCCACGCGGCCCCGGGCCATCCCGCCCGTGTCGCCTCCGCCATCATCTTTATATCCGCCGCCTGCCTGGCCGTCGCCCACCGGCCGGCGGAGGCCGCCGCCGTTCCGCGCCTGGGGCACGCGGTCGTCCCGACCTTCGAATCGATCCGGCTCGCCCTCGACCCGGCGAAGCCGAGCTACACCGGAACGGTGCGCATCGAGCTGAGCGCCCGGGAGAGGACCGGCTCGTTCGTGTTCCACGCCCGCGACGTCGCGATCGAGCGGCTGAGGCTCTCGGGCAAGGCCGGGGACGTCCCCGCCGCGCACGCGGCCGAGGGCGACGCGGTCCGAATCACGACGGGACGGCCGCTCGCTCCGGGCGGCTACACGCTGGACATCGGCTTCTCGGCCGACTTCAACGCCCAGGCGGCCGGGCTGTACCGGATGCAGGTGGACGGCGCCTGGTATTCGTTCACGCAGTTCGAGGCTGCCGACGCGCGCGGAGCGTTCCCGTGCTGGGACGAACCGGAGTTCAAGAACCCGTTCCAGGTCACCCTGGTCGTCCCGAAGGACCACCTGGCGATCGGCAACACACCGATCGAAAGCGAGAGGGTCGAGGGCGATCAGAAGACGGTGGCGTTCGAGAGGACGCCGCCGCTCCCGACATACTTGCTGGCCATCGCGACCGGGCCCCTTGAGACGGTCGCCCTGCGGGGGATGTCGGTGCCGGGTCGCGTCGTGACGGTCAGGGGAAGCGCCGGGCTGGCGCAGGAGGCGGCGCGGGTCACACCGGTCCTCGTCGCGGCTCTGGAGAAATACTTCGGCATCCCGTATCCCTACCACAAGCTCGACGTCCTGGCCGTGCCGGAGTTCTGGGCGGGCGCCATGGAGAACGCCGCGGCGATCACCTTCAAGGACAGCGTTCTTCTGATCGACCCCGGGGCGATCAGCGTCGATCAAAGGCGCGGCCTCGTGCTGGTGACCGCCCACGAGCTCGCTCACATGTGGTTCGGAGATCTGGTGACCATGCAGTGGTGGGACGACCTCTGGCTCAACGAGTCGTTCGCCTCGTGGATGGGCGATCGGATCGCGGACCAGGAGTTCCCCGAATTCAAGGCCGAGCTGGCGCAGGTCCTGTCGATGCAGACGGCGATGACCACCGACGCGCATCTCTCCACCCGCGCCATGCGCCAGCCGGTCGAGGGGGTCGAGAACCTCGACCAGCTCGCGGACGAGCTGACCTACGACAAGGGGCAGGCGGTGCTGATGATGTTCGAGCGCTGGCTCGGACCGCAGACTTTCCGCAAAGGGGTCGTCGACTACCTGAAAGCGCACCGTTGGGGTAACGCCACCGCCGCCGATCTCTCGAGGTCGCTGTCGAAGGCGGCGGGCAAGGACGTGGGCGGGCCGATGGCGACATTCCTCGACCAGCCCGGCGTGCCGCTGGTGCGCGCCGAGATCCTCCCCGGCGGGCGCGTCCGTCTCAGCCAGCAGCGCTTTCTCAACTACGGCACGAAGACGCCGCGGCCGGTCACCTGGCAGATCCCGGTCATCCTGAAATACTCCAACGGCAGGACGACCCGCACCCTGACCCTGATGCTCGCGGACGCGTCGCGCACCGTGACCCTGGACGGGTCGTCGCACGTCGCCTGGCTGCATCCGAACGCCGGCGAGAGCGGGTACTACCGCTGGCAGGTGGCGCCGCAGATGCTGTCGGCCCTGGCCGACGCGGCCCCGAAGGCGCTCGGCGCCCGCGAGCGCATCGGTTACCTCGGCAACCTGTCCGCCCTGCTCGACGCCGGACCGGTCAAGGGAGACGACTATCTCCGCCTGCTCGGCCGCTTCGCCTCCGACCCCGAGCCGGAGGTGGTGCAGGCCGTCCTCGGCGGGCTCGCGAAGGTGAAGCGGGCCTTCGTCGTCGCCGGCGTCAAGGACGAGTTCGTCGCCTACGTCCGCAGCACCCTGTCGCCGGCGCTCGAACGCATCGGGCGGAAGCGCGCCGAGAGCGAGGACCCGTCCGTCTCTTCCCTGCGCCCGGATCTGCTCTGGTGGCTGGGTGAAGAAGGTCGCGACGAGTCCGTCCTCGGTGACGCCGAGCGGATGGCGCGCGCCGGACTCGCCGAACCGACGTCGATCGATCCGACGATCGCCGACGTCGCGGCGCAACTGGCGGCGCTGCGCGGCGACATGGCGCTGTTCAAGCAGTACCGCGACCGCTTCGAGAAGGCGCGCGTGCCCGCGGAGCGCGAGCGTTACCTGGTCGCGCTCGGTTCGTTCCGCAAGCCCGAGGTCGTCGACGCGGCCCTGGCTTACTCTCTCGATGGGCCGCTGCGGCCGCAGGAGCTTCTGTCGATAGCACACTCCATCGCCGGCGCCCCGGAATACCGCCAGCTTGCCTGGGACTGGATGACGACGAATTTCAAGACCATCAGCGGTCGCGTCCCGCCCAACTACGGCATCGACCTGGTCCAGTTCGCCGACGGTTGCTCGACCGATCTGCTCGACTCGGCGCGCGCCTTCTTCTCGATCCCCGAGCACGACCTGCCCGGCGTCTCCACCGAGCTGGCGAAGGTGGCCGACGACGTCCACGACTGCGTCGCCCTGCGCCAGCGCGAGCAGCCCGCCGTCGCCGCATTCCTCCATCGGCAGGCGGCCGTGGCGGGCTCTCCTGACCCCCCGGCCACGATGACCGGTTCTGGCCAGTTGTATCGATAGCCCCGAGGGAGTTAGAACTTCATGTCTCCGCGCGACACCTCGACCGGCGCAGTCCTGGAGCAGATGGTTCTGCCTGCACTGACGAGGGGAGGCTACCAATACCGGACACAGGTCTACATCGGCGCACGATTGGGCGGAGCGCGTCATAAGGTCGATGCGATTGCGAATCAAGGTGACCGCCGATGGCTGATTTCGATGAAATGGCAGCAAGTCTCTGGTACCGCAGAGCAAAAAGTCCCTTTCGAGGTGATCTGTCTCGCGGAAGCAGTCGGCTCAGGATCGTACGAAGGTGCCTATCTCGTATTGGGTGGACCCGGGTGGAGTCTGCGCGACTTTTACACGGGCGATGGATTGAAACGGCATCTCGCAACGATGGACAGAGTCATGATCGTCAGCTTGGAAGACTTCGTGGCAAGAGCGAACAGCGGAGAACTCTAGGCCCCGTACGAGTCTCGTGTGTTAAGGTTCTGAGGATGAAGCCCTCCGTGATCTCATTGCAATACAAAGACCCAGTCTCTCCGGTGATCCCGCGATCGCCACGTGGTGCCAGTCCGGACACAGTGCCTTTGCTGCCGCCGCTGAAGTGGGCGGGGGGCAAACGCTGGCAGATTCCGCATCTGCGTCCTCTGTGGGAGCCGCATACCCGCCGCCGGCTGGTCGAGCCTTTCTGCGGAGGCCTGGCGGTTGCGCTCGGTCTGAGGCCTGGCCGGGCGCTTCTCAATGACATCAATCCGCACGTGATCGCCTTTTATGGCTGGCTGAAGCGCGGCCTCCGGATCGACCTGCCGATGAGGAACGACGAGCGGCTCTATTACGCGCATCGCGCCCGGTTCAACGAGCTGCTCGCCGTCGGCCGCGCCAAAGACCGGGAGACCGCTGCGCTGTTCTATTACCTGAACCGCACGGGATACAACGGGCTCTGCCGGTTCAACCGCAAGGGAGCGTTCAACGTGCCGTTCGGCCGCTACACGACGATCACGTACAGGCGGGACTTCTCGTCCTATCGCGATGCCTTCGCCCGCTGGGAGTTCACCAGCCGGGACCTGGAAAAAATCCCCCTGGAGCGGGGCGACTTCATCTACGCCGATCCGCCCTACGACGTGGAGTTCACGGATTACTCCAAGGAGGGCTTCACCTGGGAGGACCAGGTGCGCACGGCGGAGTGGCTGGCGCGGCACCGCGGACCCGTGGTTCTATCGAACCAGGCGACCGATCGGATCGTCTCCCTGTACGAGGCACTCGGCTTCACCCTCCAATATCACGCGGCGCCCCGCCGGATCTCCTGCACGGGCGACCGCTCGCCCGCCCGCGAGGTCCTCGCCATCAAGGGGTTCTGACTTCAGGATCCCTTGCGGATCGTCACCAGCCGTCGCGCCGCCACGTCCTTCCGGAGCGTGTGGCTGCCGCCCGGCCAGCGCACGTCGATCGTCTCCACCGTCTGCGCGTCGCCGAGACCGAAGTGCAGGCGGGGGTCGTGGCTGCTCATGTAGGAGTCGCCGGAGGCGATGTCGCGCCGCTGCGTCCGCCCCCCCGCCCGCAGCGTGACGGTCGTGCCGATTGGGTTCAGCCGGCCGCCCGGGAGCTCGCAGTCGATCTCGATCCAGGAGCCGGCGCGGCTGTCATTGCGCAGCAGGGTGGGTGGGGCGTCGAGGTTCGTGATCAGGATGTCCAGGTCGCCGTCGTTGTCGAAGTCGCCGACCGCCAGCCCGCGGCTCGATGCGACCGTCTCGAAGCCGGGGCCGGCCTGCGCGGTGACGTCATAGAAGCGGCCGCCCCGGTTCTCCAGCAGGAGGTTTCTCTGCCCGAAGGTCCCGGCCACCTCCGGGTGCCGGTCGATCTGCGGATAGATGTGACCGTTGGCGATCACCAGGTCGAGGTCGCCGTCGTTGTCGAAATCCGCGAACGCCGCGCCCCATGACATCGGCAGGTAGGTGATCGGCCCGACCCCGGTCTGCTTGGAGTGGAGCAACGCGTTAAAGACGCTGATGG
>DAISWT010000008.1:4969-12870 GCA_036826235.1 Acidobacteriota bacterium
GACCCCCGTCTCCTCGCTGGCGTCCTCGAACAGGCCCCCGCCGATCCCCCGGTACAGGGTCGAGAAGTCCTGAGAGAAATTGGTGACCAAGACGTCGAGCAGGCCATCGCCGTTCACGTCGTCGGTGGCGATCCCCATGCTCGCCTGGGCCGCCCCGTTGGCGTCGAGGGCGCATCCCGACCAGACGCCGACCTCCCGGAACGTGCCGTTTCCTTCGTTGCGGTACAGGTAGTTCGGGTCGGAGTCGTTGGCGACGTACAGGTCGGGATCGCCGTCACCGTCGAAGTCGGCGGCGCGCACCGCGAACCCGAACCCCAGGGCGCGGTCCTCGAGCCCTGCTTCGGCCGTGGCGTCCACGAAGCGTTTCCCTCCCTCCGAACGGAAATAGTGGTCCGGCGCCCCCTTGAAGCCGAACGGCCCGGCCGCGACCTTCTCGAGCCCCTTCCAGTCGAGGGTCGGTTTCGCGTGCAGGACGTCCTCGAGCGTGCAGTCGATGTAGGAGGCGACGTAGAGATCCAGGTCGCCGTCGCCGTCGGCGTCGAAGAAGGCGGCCCCGGTGTTCCAGCCGGGCGACGCGAGGCCGAGGGGCGCGGCGACGTTCTCGAACGTGCCGTCGCCGCGGTTGCGATACAGGACGTTGCGGCCGAAATTGGTGACCAGAAGATCGGGCCAGCCGCCGGCGTCGTAGTCGGCGACGGCCACACCCGCTCCCCACTCTCCTTCGCCGCCCGCCCCGCTCCGATCGGTCACGTCCTCGAAGCGGCCGCCGGGAAGACCGCGGTACAGCGCATTGCGGCCGCGCTCGACGACGCGCGCCCCGTCGAGACGCCAGCCGTTCACGATGTAGAGGTCGAGCCGTCCGTCCCGGTCGTAGTCGAGGAACGCCGCCCCGGTGCCGGCCGAGTCGAGCAGGTGGTCCTTGCCCGGCCGGCCCGCCCAGGTGACGCGCGTCACGCCGGCCTGCGCGGCCACGTCGACGAAATAGAAGCGCGTCGCGGCCGGCGCTGCGCTCACCGGGAGAGGGGTCGACACCGGCGCCGCGGCGTGGCGCGCGCAGGCGATCCCGGCGAAGCAGAGCAGGACGAGGGCGTTACGCCTCAGCCGTTGTCCTTCATGAGGCTCGCCCAGGTCGTCTCCACCTCCTTCCATTCCGCCTCCAGCCCGTCGGCCTTGGGCGCGCGCGCCATCTGGCCGATCGCCTTAGAAGCGTCGAGGAAGGACTGCTTGGCGACGCGCGTGACGACGACGTATCCCTCGTCGTAGATCCCCTTGGCCTCGCCGTCGGCGTGGTGATGATGTCCGCCCTCGAGCAGCCTCTTGCGGACGGCGCCGACGGCGCTGTCTCCCTCGGTGCCCATCTCGGCCACGTCGGCCGCCAGGTTCTCCAGCGCGGTCTCCGACGCCTTGGCGTCGGCCGCCTTGATCGCCTTGCGGGCGCGCTCCAGCTCGACCCGGGCATGCGCGTAGGTGGCGCCGAGTATGGTGCGCACCAGGTTCGTCTCGGTGTTCTTGACCGCCAGGATGGCGTCGGCCAGCGTGTTGTAGGTCGCCACCATTTCCGCCGGAGTCCGCCCCGGCGCTGGCCCTCCCTGCGCCAGGACCGCCCCGGCGCCCACCACCAGCGTGGCCGCGAATACAGTGGCGCTCCCGAGCGCTCGCCCCGCCCCTCGCAATGTCATTTGGATCCTCCCCGCCGGTTGCCGCCGGCCCAGGTTTGATGGCCGGCAAGATTAGTGAATCGCGCCCGCCTTGTCGAGCGACGCGGCCTCGTGCCATACGCCGAGCTTCCCGGCGGCCGTCCTGTAGTACTCTCCTGCCGTATGGACTCCGCCCTCGGGGTCGATCGCCTGCACTTCGCGTTCACTATCACCTACCACTATCTCTTCCCGCAGCTCACCATGGGGCTGGCTCTGCTCATCCTGATCCTGAAGACGCAGGCGCTGCGCGGGCGGGGCGAGCACTACAACCGGGCGGCGCGCTTCTGGACGCGCATCTTCGCCATCAACTTCGCCATGGGCGTCGTGACCGGCATCCCGATGGAGTTTCAGTTCGGCACGAACTGGGCGCGTTTCGCGCGCGCCGCCGGCGGCGTGATCGGACAGACGCTGGCGATGGAGGGCGTCTTCTCGTTCTTTCTGGAGTCGTCGTTTCTCGGCGCCCTGCTGTTCGGCGAGAAGCGGCTCGGCCCGAGGGGCCACTGGGTGGCGGCATTCCTGGTCTTTCTCGGCTCGTGGATCTCGGGGTTCTTCATCGTCGCGACCAACGCCTTCATGCAGAACCCGGTCGGTTACCTGCCGGGCGCGCGCGGCCGGCTCGACCTCGGCAGTCTGTGGGCGCTGTTCACGAACCCGTGGCTGCGCTGGGAGTATCCGCACGTGATGATCGGGTCGGTGGTGACCGCCTCCACGGTCATGGCGTCGGTCGGCGCCTTCTACCTGGTCTCCGGGCGGCACACCGCGCACGGACGCACCTTCGTCCGACTCGGTGTGATCATCGGCCTCGCCGCGGCGCTCCTGATGCTCTTCCCGACCGGCGACCGGCAGGGCAAGATGGTGGCGCGGCACCAGCCGGCGACGCTGGCGGCGATGGAGGGGCTGTTCCGCACGCAGGAGGGCGCGCCGGTGGTCCTGGTCGGGCAGCCCGACATGGACCGGCTGCGGCTCGACAACCCGATCTACGTGCCGCGCATGCTGTCGTTCCTGACCTACAACCGCTGGCGGGCGGAGGTGAAAGGACTGGACGCGTTCTCGGCCGAGGAATGGCCGCAGAACATTCCGCTCCTCTACTACGCCTATCACATCATGGTGGGGCTGGGGACGATCTTCATCGCGGTGCTGGCGCTGGCGGCGTGGCGGCTGCGGGGCGGACGTCTGTACGCCTCGCGCGGTCTTCTGTGGACCCTGATGCTCATGCTGCCGTTTCCTTACATCGCCAACACCGCCGGCTGGCTCACGGCGGAGCTGGGGCGGCAGCCCTGGCTCGTGCACGGTCTGATACGCACCATGGACGGGAACTCACCCTCGGTGTCGGCCGGCAACGCCCTGTTCACCCTCATCGGCTTCATGGGGATGTACACCGTGCTGAGCATCCTGTTCGTGGTCCTGGTGTACCGGGAGATCGATCACGGCCCCGAGGGCGGCGGCGCCCGCGGCTGAGGGCGGAGGACGGTGGAGACACTCTGGTTCTGTCTGGTCGCCGCGATGATCGCGGCCTACGTCGTCCTTGACGGATTCGATCTCGGGGCTGGGATCGTCCACCTGGTGGCGGCCCGCACCGACGCCGAGAGGCGTCTCGTGCTGCGTTCGATCGGCCCGTTCTGGGACGGCAACGAGGTGTGGCTTCTGGCGGCTGGCGGCACGCTGTACTTCGCGTTCCCGGCGCTCTACGCCAGCTCGTTCAGCGGTTTCTACCTGCCGCTGATGATCGTCCTGTGGCTCCTGATCCTGCGCGGCATCGCCATCGAGTTCCGCGGTCACATCGACAGCCCCACCTGGCGGCCGCTCTGGGACGCGGTCTTCTCCCTGTCGAGCGGGCTCCTGGCGATCTTCTACGGCGCGGCGCTGGGGAACGTCGTGCGCGGCGTGCCGCTCGACGCGGACGGGTGGTTCTTCGAGCCGCTGTGGACCGATTTCCGGCTGGGCCCGGAGCCCGGCATCATCGACTGGTACACCATCCTGGTCGGGCTGCTGGCCTTCGCCGCCCTCGCGGCGCACGGCGCCCTGTGGGTGGCGCTGCGCACCGACGGCGGTCTGCGCGACCGGGCGCGCCGTATCGGACGGCTCGTCTGGTGGGGCGTCGCCGCTCTCACGGCGATCGTGACGCTCGTCACGTTCCGCGTGCAGCCGAGCGTGCCGGCGCGCCTGGTTGCGCAGCGCTGGGGGCTGGTCTTCCCTCTCCTGGCGCTGGCCGGGTTGATGGTGATGCGGATCGCGCGCGGGCGGGGCGCCGACCGGCGGGCGTTCGCCGGGTCGTGCGTCTACCTCGCCGGGATGCTGGCCAGCGCCGCCTTCGGCGTCTATCCCTGCCTCCTGCCCGCCGTCACCGACCCGGCCTACGCGCTCACCGTGCACAACGCGGCCGCCGCCGAGCACGGCCTCAGGGTCGGGCTCGTCTGGTGGATCCCGGGCATGGCGCTGGCGGTGTGCTATTTCGCCTTCGTGTACAGGACGTTCGCGGGGAAGGCACGCCCCGAGGGCGAAGGCTACTGAGCCGGTCGCAGCGACTCGAGCAGGGCGTCGAAGCGCGCTCGGTTCGCCTCCATTGTCTTCACCGGGCCGGTGCACTTGAAGAACCAGTTGGCGTCGGAACCCGGCACGATCGCGCCGAGGAGTATGAAGTCCGGCTTGGGCTGCGGCTCAGGGCCGCCGCTCATCCCCATCGGCGACGGCGTGTAGGTCCCCCTGACCTCGGCCCGGCTGATGGTGAGGCCGCCCGCCTTCATCTCCGAGAATTTCGGCGGTGTTGATCCCCAGCCGTGGAACTGCGCGGCCCATCGGTTCTGGTTCGCCTTCACGTCGCCGCCTTGGCCCGCGCCGAAGTAGTAGACGACGCACTCGCCGTCCTCCTTGTCCCCCGGCACCGCCGGCAGGCGGTACTGGGCTTTGCGCATGGAGGACTTCGGCGTCTCCTCGGTCCACCCCTTCGGCATCGTCCAGACGATCTCGCCGGACGCGCCGTTTCCGGCCGGCGCCCCCATCACGGGAGCGTGGGCGGGCATGGGGATCAGTGGGGCCTGCCCGCTCTCCGGGGGAGGCGTGGCCGCGGTGTCCTGGGCCATGGACGACACCGGGACGTCCGGGCACGTCTCCTGCGACCCGCCGCCGCACGCGGCTGACATCGCGACGGCCACCCAAGTCACGATGGCGACCCTGAACCGATGACGTAGCAACACGCGCATCGATGAAACGCCTTCTCTCAGTCCTTCTGCAGGTCCTCGCCTCCGGCCCAGCGCCCCAGGAAGGTGGCGATGTCCTGCCCGACGTCCCGGGTGTCGTCGGAGAGGAATTTCACGTAGTTGCCGCCGAACATGCCGATCCCCGAGTTCTTCATGTGCGTGAATTCGGCCAGAACTTTGCCGGATGAGTCCTTCACCGTTCCCGAGACCTGCACCCCGCTCTTGCCGGCCCCGAAACCGCCCCAGTATCTCTTCGCCTTGCTGCCCGGCTCAATCGTCACGAACCGGCCCTCGACGACCACCGCGTCCTCGGGAAGCGTCTCGGTCCCGGCCGGCAGCACCTCCTTGAACCTGCCGCCGTGGATCAGGGTCTTCTTGAACGACTCGGCCAGGAGACCGGGTCCGATCTTCACTAGCTCCTTGACCGCATCGGAGCGTTTCTCGTTCTTGGCGTCCGCGCCGCCGGTGCCCGGGTTGACCCCGTCCGTCGAGAACGGCCGGATCAGGACCGGCACGCCTCCACGGAGGGTGGCCACCTTGAGGTGGATTTCGTCCAGGACGCCCTCCGAGATGTTCATGGGATCCTTGACCCGCGACAGAACGACACCGGTCGTCGCAAGCGACAGCAGACAACCGATCGCCAGCCAGCCCCTCGCTTGTGCCATGACATCCTCCCCCTGAGGAGTCTCCCGCGACTCGTTTTTGCGCCATTATGCCAGAGACCGGCTGGCCGCGCCGCTCGCCGCACCTATGCTATGATTCCGCTCCCGCGCGCACCCCTGATTCACGATGCGGTGACGGTCTGAAGCCCTTGCCGCATGGGCGTTTGACGGCCACTGCGCCGCCGGGCGACCGGAGCGCCGGAGACCTCGATCATGACGAAGCTGATGACCATGAAGGATGCCGTGGCGCGCTTCGTGCGCGACGCCGATCTGGTCGTCATGGAGGGGTTCACCCACCTCATCCCGTTCGCCGCGGGGCACGAGATCATCCGCCAGCGCCGTCGCGACCTGACACTCGCCCGGCTGACGCCCGACCTGATCTACGACCAGTTGATCGCCGCCGGGTGCGTGCGGAAGATGATCTTCTCCTGGGCCGGCAATCCGGGCATCGGGCCGCTGCACGCCTTCCGGCGCGCGGTCGAGCAGGGCCGGCCACGTCCGCTGGATATCGAGGAGTACACCCACTTCGGCATGGTCCTGCGCTTCATGGCGGGAGCCTCGAATCTGCCGTTCCTGCCGACGCGCAACTACCCCGGCACCGACCTGACGCGGGTGAACCCGGCCTTCAAGAAGGTGCGCTCGCCGTACTCGGACGAAGAGCTGTGGTGCGTGCCGGCGCTCCGGCCCGACGTGACCATCGTGCACGCGCAGCGCGCCGACGCCGACGGCAACACGCAGATCTGGGGGCTGTACGGCGTGCAGAAGGAGGCGGCGTTCGCCAGCCGGCGGGTCATCGTGTCGGTCGAGGAGGTGGTCGAGCCCTCGGTCATCCGCTCCGACCCGAACCGCACGCTCATCCCCGGCGTCATCGTCAGCGCCGTGGTGCGCGAGCCGTTCGGCGCCCACCCGTCCTTCGTGCAGGGGGCGTACGATCGCGACAACGACTTCTACGTCAAATGGGACGCGATCTCGCGCGACGAGGCGACCTTCAAGAAGTATCTGGACGAGTGGGTGTACGGTCTCGAGGACCGCGCCGCCTACGCCGGGAAGATGGGCGCGCGGCGCGGCGAGCTGCAGGCCGACCGGCAGATGTGCGCGCCGGTCAACTACGGGTTCTGATGGCCGACTACACGACCTCTGAGCTGATGGTGTCGCGGGCCGCGAAGGAGCTGAAGAACGGCGACGTTGTCTTCGTCGGCATCGGCGTGCCGTCGCTCGCGGTCAACCTGGCCCACCGGATGCACGCGCCCGGGCTGTGCATGATCTACGAGTCCGGCGCCGTCGGTTGCGTCCCGAAGCGTCTGCCGATCTCCATCGGCGACCCGTGCCTGGTCACCGGCTCCCTGGCCGTCGTGCCGATGCTCGACGTGTTCAATCTCTACCTGCAGCGCGGCCTGATCGACATTGGCTTCCTGGGCGGCGCGCAGGTCGATCGCTTCGGCAACATCAATTCGACCGTCATCGGTGACTATGGCAAGCCGAAGGTCCGCCTGCCCGGGAGCGGCGGCGCCTGCGAGATCGCCGCCCTGGCGAAGAGGGTGGTCATCACCATCGCCAACTCGAAGCGCACGCTGCCCGAGCGGGTGGACTTCGTGACCAGTCCAGGCTACCTGCGCGGCGGCCGCGAGCGCGAGTCGCTCGGCCTCAAGGGCGGCCCCGAGCTGGTCATCACCGACATGGGGGTGTACCGCTTCGACCGCGACACGCGCGAGATGGTCCTGGCGTCGCTCCACCCGGGGTTCACGGTGCAGACCATCAAGGAGAACACCGGCTGGGACGTCAAGGTGGCGGAGAACCTGACGACCACACCGCCGCCGACGGCGGAGGAGACACGGATCATCCGCGAGGAGCTCGATCCACAGGGTATTTTTCTTCGTTCGAAGGCGGGGTAGCGCGCGGGGACGGAGGCCCGGGATGCAGCCATGAAGAAGACGACCAAGCAACGCAAGCGCGCCCGGCGCGCGCCCGCCGGCAGGCGGCACGTCCCGCGCAAGGGGGCCCGCCGGCAGGCTCGGCGTCCCCGGACGATCCTTCAGCAGTCGGCGCTCGCCAGGGCGACCGCGAAGGCCGCCGCATCGATCAAGACCTCGCTGGCCGGAGAGCCGACGATGCTCGCCGAAGACGCGCTGAAGGCGGCCGAGCAGCTCGGCATGCTCCTCGACGACCCGGAGAGCGAGGAAGATCCCGAGTCCGACGAGGAGGACGAGTACTTCCTGCGTATGAGGCGTGACACCGGGACGCGGCCGCGCTCGCGGCCCGCCCCCGCGATCGCCGCGAGACCGGCGCCCGCGCGAGGCGGAGCGGCCCCGGCCCCCGGGGAAGACGCCCCCGCCCCCGTCGAAGAG
>DAISWT010000008.1:12887-13354 GCA_036826235.1 Acidobacteriota bacterium
CATGGACCCAGCGCGCGATCGGCCGCACCGTCGGCGGCGTCCCGCACCTGTTCCCGCGCAACCTGAAGACCGCCTACCCGGTCGCGGTCAGGGCCGAGGGGATCTGGATCTACGACAGCGCGGGGAAGAAGTACCTCGACGGCTGCGGCGGCGCCGTCGTCTGCTCGATCGGCCACGGCGTCTCCGAGATCGCCGAGATGATGACCAAGCAGGCGAAGCGTCTCGCCTTCGCCCATTCCTCCCAGTTCATCACGCAGGAGACCCTGGGACTGGCGGACCGCATCGCGGCGCTCGCGCCGGGCGACATGAAGAAGAGCGGGCGCGTCTATCTGGTCTCGGGCGGCAGCGAGGCGATCGAGACCGCCATCAAGCTGGCGCGTCAGTACCACGTCGAGACCGGTCACCCGGGCAAGTCGAAGATCATCGCCCGCTGGCAGTCGTACCACGGCAGCAGCATGGGGGCGCTC
>DAISWT010000008.1:13395-20652 GCA_036826235.1 Acidobacteriota bacterium
TCTACGCGCCGCTGTTCGTCCCGATGCCCCACATCCCGCCGTGCTACTGTTACCGCTGCCCCTACGGGCTGAAGTACCCCTCCTGCGACATCGCCTGCATCGAGGACCTGGAGAGGACGATCCACCAGGAGGGACCCGAGACCGTCGCCGCCTTCATCGCCGAGCCGGTCGTCGGCGCGACCCTCGGCGCCGTCCAGGCGGTCGACGGCTACTGGCCGCGGGCCCGCGACATCTGCAGCCGGCACAACGTCCTGTTGATCGCCGACGAGGTCATGACCGGCGTCGGGCGCACCGGCCGGAACTTCGCCGTCGACCACTGGAGCGTCGTCCCCGACATGATCGTCGTCGGCAAGGGGCTCTCGGGCGGCTACACCCCGCTCGGCGCCGTGATCGCCCGCGGCTTCATTCCCGAGGCGATCGCCAGGGGGCGCGGCCACTTCGAGCACGGCTTCACCTACAGCGCCAACCCGCTGTCGGCCGCCATCGGCAGCGCCGTCCTCGATTACGTGCAGCGCAACCGGCTGATCGCCCGCGCCGCGCGCCTCGGCAAGAGGCTGGGCGAGAAGCTCGACGGGCTGCGCCGCCACCGCATCGTCGGCGACGTGCGCGGTCTCGGGATGATGTGGGGCCTCGAGCTGGTGAAGGACCGCAAGAGCCGCGAGCCGTTCCCCGCGTCCCTCAAGGTGTCTCGACGCCTCTACGACGTCTGTCTTCAGGAGGGACTGCTGATCTACCCGGGCTCCGGCACGCGCGAGGGCCAGGACGGCGACCACTTCATCGTCGCCCCTCCGTTCACCATCACGCGCTCCGAGATCGACGAGCTGGTCGCCCGCCTCGACCGCGGTCTTGCGGCGCTGGAGAAGTCCCTGCGCTGACGCCCGGCGTCAGCGCCCGCCGCCCGCGCCCTTCTGCGTTGTCTTCTCGAAGGCCACCGTGCTGCGGTCGGCCTCGACGATCTTGTCGTACATCGCCCGGATGCCGTTCTGCTCGCTGGCCGCCCAGCGCCCTCGCGTTGCCGCGAATTTGCGCACGCACCGGACCGACCCGTCCGTCTGCGTCGAGCACGAGGACGTCAGGGTGCCGATCGCCGACTTCGCCGTCGCCGGGCTCGGAAGCTGCGACATCTTCATGCCCTCGGGCGGAACGATCGTGACCGTCTGCTCGTCGATCCGTTCGCGTTCGACGTAGAAGGGGTATTGCCGCTCGCCCCTGGAAATCGGATTGCTCTCCTCGCAGTCCAGGACGCAGCCGCGCACGAGGAGCAGCTCGTCGGCCCTCGTCACCAGCTCCGGTGCCTCGATCGTCATCTTGATCCGCAGCGGCTTGTCGATCGCTTCGAGGTCCTCGAGCTGGTGCGAGCGCAGGGCCGCTCCGGGTCGGGCGTCCTTCAGCCACTTCTGCAGATATTCCGTGCGTGATGTATCGGACCCGGGCACCAGCTCCTGCCGTTTCTCGATGGCATCGTCACCCTGGTACTCGGCGACAACCTCCAGGTCGGCCTTGCCGTCGGGTCGCGACTTGACCGACACCTGATAGCGCGTGCGGCTCACCTCGTCCTTCTGGGGTAAATTGATCAAGGCCGAGCCCGAGTCGGTGATGTAGAGGGCGCCGGCTCCTGAGTCCTTCCACGGCATGAAGCCGAACGGAGAGTATGTGACCGTCGGGTCGAGCCACAGGGCAGTCCCGTCGGGCTGCGGCACGGCGACCATCACGTGGCTGAACTGTACCAGGCTGAAGAAGCTTGGATAAAGCGTCCCCTTATCCTTCCCGACCACAAGGACGATGTTTGCGGGAACACCTATCGACCGCAACGCGGCGACGAGCAGAACCGCTTTCTCTTCGTTGTCGGCGGTTTTGTCCTTGAGAATCTCGGCAATCGAACGCGTGTACGCGATGACATCATCATAGCGGCGATATTGGAAGTCCTCCTGGACGTGCCGGAATATCGCTCTCTGTTTGTCGGTCTGATCCGAGACTCCCTTGGTCCAGTCACCTACAATCTGTTTTACGGCGACATCGTCCACCCTATAGGCCCTTTGATAGTAGTATCGCGCAAACTTCGCCACCGAGTCCCAATCGGTGAACAGATTGTCTTCACGGTTGAGCGCCTCCCATTCTGCGCCGCCGAGAGCCTTGAGCGAGAACACGATGCGCGGGCTGACGTCCGCGAGTGGCGGCATCAATTGCTCTTTCCTATAGGCGGGGATGTCCCTCATTTCGACCGTCATGAGCTTGCCCTTGTCCTTCCCTTCCTTCCAGGGAGTCGTATCGGGCTCCGGGTTCGGACACTTGTCACACAAGATCCGATAAGTCGCGACCTCGTGCACTATCTGGGACATCCGGGAGAGAAGGGAAAATTCGGGACCTGCGAAGTACCACGGCTCGATAAATACGGCGCTATCCACATGTCGGTGATAGCGGTATTCGAGGATGGCGCCCGGCTCGATCGCCGGGAAGTTGAATACCAATTCAGTGAGCTTGAACCCTCCGGCCTTTTCAACGAGCTTTTCGAAGATCTGGTCCGGTGCCACCGCGACGATCGTGCCGTCCGGCTTGATGGTGCGCGCCTCCACGCCGCTCACGCGAGAGAACTTCTGCGTGGGAATATGGACTTCGCCGTAACGCTTCCCGCGGTCATTCAGGACCTTCAGCCGCCAGTGGTAATCGAGCTCGTTCACGATGTAGCGGTTGGGTGTCTTGAGCTGCTTTCCATCGCGTGTCCTGCGAAGGATGACAGCGTCCGCATCCGGGTCCTGTGGGACCGACTTCAAGTTGCGCTCCTGCTCGGTGATTTCCGGCCAGTCGGAAGTCACTTTCTTGTCGGCAGGCAGAGGGGATACGCCGGCGGCCGCGATCAGGGCCAGGATTGAGCAGTTCAGACCGACACGATTCAGACGACTCGACGAGCGACCCTGCATGGCGACTCCTTATGATTTCCCGTGCGCGCGACAGGCGCGGGCGAAGAGAATCTCAGCGTCGTGCGGTTGATTCTCCCTCGGACGCCTGGAAGGCGACGGTCGTGCGATCCGTTTCGACGATCTTGTCATACATAGCTCGGACATTGTTCTGGGCGATCGCGGGGACGACATTCTTTCGCGCCGCGAACTGCCGCACGCAGCGCGTGGTGCCCTCGTCCTGGGACATGCATCTGAAGGTCAAGCTGCCGATCTCTGAGCGCACCACCGCTGGTGCCGGCATGCCGGACGGCTTCATGTCCTTGGGCGGCTCGATCAGGACCGTCTCCTCCGAGTTGAGACCCCGTATCAGGAAGAACGGATACTGACGCGTCCCGTTCGAAATCGGGTTGCTCTCCTGGCAGGAGAGTATGCATCCGCGGACCATGACGAGCCCTTCTGCCGTAGTCACCAAACCGGGCGAGTCGATGTTCATCTTGACGAGGAGCGGCTTGTCGACGTCATCGAGGTTCTCGATGGCGTGCGATCGGAGCGCCGCCCCGGGACGCCTATCGGCGACCCATTTCTGCAGGTAAGAGATGCGGGAGGCCTCCGCCGCCGAGGCGAGATCGTCCCGCATGTCGATGGCATCCTCCCCGTTGTATTCGACCTCTGCCTCAAGATCGGCCGTGCCATCCGAGCGGGGCTTCACCGTAACGCGGTACTTCGTGGTGCTGATCTCGCTGGTGCCCGGGAGCTTCGTCAATTCGCCCTGGTCGGTTTTTAGAAGCAGGGCCTCCGCAGAGGAATCCTTGGAGGGTAACCAGCCGAAGGCGGCGTACGTCACCGTCGGATCGATCCACTGGTAGGTCCCATCGGGGCGCGGCACGGCGACCACGTCGTGTGTGAACTGTGACAGGCTGAAGAAATTCGGTGTCAGCGTGCCCCCGTTCCTTCCGGAGACCATGGCGACGTAGGAGTCGACACCGATCGTCTTGAGCGCCGCCGTCAGCAGAACCGCCTTCTCCTCATTGTCCGCCGTTTTCTCCTTCAGGATCGATTCGATCGTGTGACTGTCGCCGATCACGCTGTCGTAGGGGATGTACGAGAAGTCCCGCTGCACATGGCGAAGGACGACCTTGATCCGTTCCTGCGGGTCGGCGACTCCCTGGATCCAGCCCTCCACTTGTGGCTTCAGGGAGGCCAGACCCTTCTTCGTCGCCTCCTGGTAATAGTAGCGAGCGTACCTCGCGACCGAAGGCCAGTCGATGAACAGTTTGTCCTGCCGGCCAAGCGCATCCGAGTAGTGGCCGCGCCATCCCGTCAGGAGCATCTCCAGACGCGGGCTGACCTCGCGCCGGGGCGGCTTAAACAGCTCGTCGCGATACGGAGGGATGTCGTGCAGCTCGAGCGTGTAGAGGTGCCCCTTCTCCCTTCCTTCTCTCCAATCGGTTGTCGTCGGCTGTGAAACGCCGGAGTTCTGCCGAAGCAGCGAATAGCCCATGTCGCTCGGAATGGCCTGGCTCACGAGGGAGCGCAGGGTGAACTCCGGGCCGTCGAAATACCACGGGTCGACGAACAGGAGGTTATTATCGAATCGCTCATAGCGATATTCGAGGATGGCCCCCGGCTCGACGGCCGGGAAGTTGAACACCCACTCGGTCCTTTTGAACCCGCCGATCTGGCTGACGAGCTTCTGGAAAATCTGATCAGGGTTGACGGTGATGACGGTGCCATCGACCTTGACCGTGTGCGCCTGGATGTTGTCGACTCGTGAGAATTTCTGCGCGGGAATGTGCACCTCGGCCAGCCGCTTCCCCCGCTCGTTGAGGACCTTGAGCCGCCAGTGAAACGTCATGACGTTCACCGTGTCAGCGCCTTTGCGTATGATCTTCCCGACACGCTCGGTCCTCAGAATCACGGCGTCCGCGTCAGGGTCCTGCTCGACGCGAGTCAGCTTTTTTTCGTCCGGCGTGATCGGCGGCCAGTCCCCGGTCTCGGATTGCTGCTTGGCGGCATGGCACGGGGTCAGCACGGAGAAGGCAATGGCCCCCGCCAGGGCAACGAATGAAGGGAGGCTCCAGTGACCGCATCGGCGACAGGTCATGACGGTATCCCCCTTGCCCATCTTTCTCGCGGTTGCAATCAACGGTCGATTGCTGCTATTGTATGAAACAGAAGCCCAATGTCAACCGAGCCTCGCCTCGTCCTCTTCGCACTTCTGGCCACTGCAGTTCTCTTGTCTGTGGCCGATCGGCCGGCCTACTCCGCCGACATCACGGCCGGCGAGGACGCGGTCATTCTCGAGGAGAAATGGGACATCGATATCCGCTCGCCCGAGGACATCCTTGAGCGGTACTCGCGGCGACTTCAGATTCTCACGCCGCACGGCGCCGAGGAATACAAGGGTGCTGCGGTCGCTTACAACCCCTGGGTGAGCATCAAGGATTTTCGCGGCTCGGTCGAGCCGCCAAACGGAAAGAGATTCGACGTCAAGAAGCAGAACATCATCGACACTGCGCTCTTTGAATCCTTCGTATTGTATGCCGACTCCAAACAGCGCGTGATGATCTTCCCCGGCGCGGTGCCAGGCGCGGTGATTGAATACAGCTACGAGAAAGAGATTCGCTGCATATTCTTCATGGAAGATACCTTTTCATTGCAGGAAGAGATCCCGATCAGACTCCGACGCGTGACGGTGACCGCGCCGGCTTCGTTTCCGCTCCGCATCGCCGTACGAGGGGGAAAGCCGGAGTATACCCGCAGCGAGGAGGACGGGCGGGTAACGCACGCCTGGCTGGTGCGTGACGCACCGGGCTTCAAGCGCGAGCCCGACATGCCACCTGAGCAGGACGTCGTCGGCAACATTGTCGTCATGCCCAAAGAGATCGTGTGGGACAGCAGCCGGATCGACGCGTCACAATGGGCCGGCATCGCCAGTTGGGACTGGAGCCTGGTCCGGGAGCGGGTCACGCCGACCCCCGAGATCACTCAGCAGGCGCGTGAGCTCACGGCCGGCGTCACCGATCCCCTCGAGCAGACTCGCCGCCTTTACGATTTCGTCCGGAGCAAGGTGACCTACGTAGCGATTGCACTGGGCATCGGCGGATGGCAGCCCCACGCCGCCGCAGACGTTTTGCGCAATCGCTACGGCGACTGCAAGGACAAGGCGACTCTTCTGATTTCAATGATGCGTTCAATTGGCTTGAAAGGGTACCCGGTTCTTGTGCGGACGCGCGACGATGGACTGATCGATCGTGACGCTCCGTCACCTTCCTTCAATCATGCCATCGTGGCCGTGCCGCAGGAGGACGGCTATCTGTTCCTCGACCCGACATCGGAGATGGCCCCGTTCGGAGATCTTCCTTACGTGGACCAGGGCGTGTCGGTGCTCGTCGTCAAGGACGACGGCACCGGCGAGCTCGTCGACACACCCCTCTCCTCTCCGGAGACGAACAGGGCGAATCGTCTTGTGACGGCCAGTCTCAATTCTCTCGGAGACTTGACCGGCAACTACATCATCGACATGTGGGGACAGACACGGCTCGAGATGATTCAGCGGCTCGAGTCCAAGCCGACGGAGCAGGCGGACTTCATCAAGGATTTGGTGAGCACTCTCTGCCCGGGCGCGGTCATGACGGCCCACGAGGTGACCATGCCCTCGCGCCCCGCGGACCCGCTGCGCATCACCATACGGTTCGAGGTCCCGCGGTTCGTGACACACGCAGGCAGCTTCGAGGTTCTGACCCCCTATCTCGTCCGGTTCCCCTACCTCACGCGCATTGGGGCGTACTCGAGTCGGCGTTCTCCAGTTTTCTTCGATTACCCCTACAGCGTCACGTCCGAAACACGCTTGCGGCTGCCGCCGGGGCGCACGTTGAAGAAGGTTCCTGCCGATCGCGAATCCACGGGTCCGGGGCTCGCGGCGACGACGAAGCACGAGTTGGTGCGCGAAGGAGATTACCAGGTGCTGGTCGTGCGGCGATCGGTGAGCGTCTCTAAGCGAGAGATCCCGGTTTCGGACTATCCGGCCCTGCGAGACTTTCTATCCGGACTGTCCCAGGAGGAGTCGAAGGCGATCACGCTCCAGTCATTGGCCGTTTCCAGATCCTTGGACCTCCAGCAGCCCAATCCACCTGTGACAGCACGGTAACAACCGAAACGGTTCTCACGAACCGAGTGCTTCCGCCGCCCGCCTGATCGTCGCGGCGCGGGCTCGGATCGTGGCGGCGAGAGTCGCCGCCTGGGTCCTGGCGCGCGCGGCGTCCCTGTCCTCGACCGCCTCGCGCAGGCCCGGCAGCGTCTCCGCCGCGTAGGTGGGAAGCGGCGCGTAGATCAGGTGCCGGAACCACGGGCGCCTCGG
>DAISWT010000009.1:0-13571 GCA_036826235.1 Acidobacteriota bacterium
TGCCGCCGCCTGCACGGGCCGGGGCCCGGTGGGTGCCGGGCGCGGGGGCGAGGGGCCTGCGGGACCCGGCTCGCTGCCGGGACGGGACGACGCCGCCTCGGCAGGCGTGGCCCCTTCGAGCTTGTACTTGGTCGAGAGATTGTTGAGCACGAGCTTGGTGATCGCCTTCAGCGTGTCCTCGACGCCAATCCCTGTCGTCGCCACCGCTTCATAGAAGGGCGCGTTGTGCCGGTTGATCTGCGTGTTCATTTCCTCGATCGAGGCAAGATGCGGCAGGTCCCTCTTGTTGAACTGCATGACCAGCGGGATCTCCTCGATCCGCAGCCCCATCTCACGCAGGTTGTCCTCCAGGTTCTTGTAGCTTTCGACGTTCGCCTCGAGCATCTTGGCCTGCGAGTCCGCCACGAACACCACTCCGTCCGCCCCCTTCAGCACGAGCTTGCGCGTCGAGTTGTAAAACACCTGACCCGGGACCGTGTAGAGCTGGATGCGCGTCTTCATGCCGCGGATTTTGCCCAGCTCGAGCGGCAGGAAATCGAAGAACAGCGTGCGATCCGTCTTGGTCGCGAGAGAGAGCATCTTCCCCTTCTTGACGTTGTCGGGGATCGATTCGTAGGTGTACTGGAGGTTGGTGGTCTTCCCGCAGAGCCCCGGCCCGTAGAAGACGATCTTGGCCGTCAGCTCGCGGGTCGAATAGTTGAAGAGAACCATTCGTTCTCCGCTGAGCGGTGAATATAACACCCGGCTCCCGGGGGAGTCAACGCGACGGCCGGCGGCGGAAGCTGAGGATAATCGGCACGTGCCTCAGACCGAGGCGGGAGCGGAGCTGCGCGGCCAGGTAGCGGCGGTACGGTTCGCCGGCCTGCCGCCCGTTGCCGAAGATGATGAACCGCGGGGGGGGACCGCCGGCCTGGGTCATGTGGTAGAACCGCACCTCCCTCCCCTGATCCGCGGGAGGATGCTTGTCCCCCACGATTTCCTGCAGGGCCCGGTTGAGATCGGCTGTGCTGAAGCGTCGGCGGCTCTCCTCACGCAGGACAGCGACGGTCTCCAGGAGGACGCGCACTCCCTCGCCGGTCAGCGCCGACACCGGCACGACCGGGACGTGCGGGGCGAAGCCGAGGGTGCGGCGGATCTCGTCCAGCCTCGCCCTCAGGGCCCGGTCCCCGGCGCGCAGGAGATCAGTCTTATTGGCGGCCACGACCGCAGGGGTGTGCTCCTGCCCGATCAGGCCGAGGATGGCCATGTCCTGGTGCCCGACTTGGCCGCTCGCGTCCACCATGGCGATGGCGATCTCGGCTTCCTCGAGGGCACGGCGCGCTTTCAGCACGCTGACCCACTCAATCTCCTCCCCACGCCGCGCCCGCCTCCGGATCCCGGCGGTGTCGATGATGCGGTAGGTCGTGCCGGCGTGCTCGAACAGCGCATCGACCGGATCACGGGTCGTCCCGGGCAGCGGCGCAACCAGGGCGCGCTCATCACGAACCAGCCGGTTGAACAGCGTCGACTTGCCCACGTTGGGACGGCCGACGATGGCCAGCGGAACACTCTCGTCCTGCGCCGTCGCGGGCCGGGCCGGCAGAACGCGGACGATCCGGTCGATGAGCTCGTCCAGGCCGCGTCCTTCCTCCGCGGAGATCGGCACGACATCCCCCAGCCCCAGCCGGTAGGCCTCGAACTCGTGCCCTTCCAGGGACTCGGCGTCGATCTTGTTGGCCACCGGGATGAGCGGTTTGCCCGAGGCACGCAGGATGCTCGCCAATTCGACGTCGAGGCCCGTGAGACCGGTCCGGGCGTCGACCAGGAACAGGATGACGTCGGCCGCCTCCACCGCCTTGAGCGCTTCGAGCCGAACCTGCCCGGCGAGACCGTCGGCCGCGGGGCTTACCATGCCGCCGGTATCGACGATGGTGGCGGTCACCCCGAACAGGTCGCAGCGCGCCGTGTTCCGATCCCGGGTGGCGCCCGGCTCGTCCGAAACAATGGCCTTCCGGTGCCCGAGCATGCGATTGAAAAGAGTGGACTTCCCGACATTCGGCGCACCGACGATGGCGACCACTGGCAGAGACACGGCGGCGGGCTCCTGTCGATTGAATGCAAGTTATTGAGGCCGAACGGAATATAGCACAGACCCCCTGCGATGCCGTCTTGACAGTCCGAATCGTAGCTGCCTATAATTTCAGCAACTTACGTTCGATTGCAGTAAAGGCGCTCGGGAGGCCGGGGGATGATCAAGACGGATATCATTAATAATGTAGCGAAAAACGCCGATATCACCCGCGTCAAGGCAGTGGTCGCCGTCGAGGCGATCCTTGACGCCATGAAGGAGTCGATGCGCCGCGGCGTAAGGATCGAGCTGCGTGGCTTCGGCGTCTTCCAGGTCAAGCCGCGGAAGAAAGGGATCGGCCGCAATCCCCGGACCGGTACGGAGGTCCGTATCCCTCCCGGCAAGACCATCCGCTTCAAGCCCGGCAAGAACCTGCGTAATCTGAGGTAACCCCCCGGGGGACGCCTGACGATGTGCGGCACTCGGCCGCGCTGGCCCGCCGGGTTACAATGCTCCCTCCGATGGAGAGCGAAACGCGGATCTCCGAGGATCGGGCCTGGGAGCCCGATCGTTACGCGCCACCGCCGGTCGTGCCGGCAACGCGCCGTCCCTTTCCACCCTCCGTCAACCTGGCGTGCTTTCTGCTCACGGTGGTCACGACGCTCATCGCCGGGACACTGCTGACACTGGACGATCTGTCTCCCGCGACTGTCCGGGACGTTTTTCTCACACCATCCTTGTGGACGCTTGGTCTTCCCTACTCCCTGAGCCTCATCCTGATTCTCGGGGCGCACGAGATGGGCCATTATGTCGCCTGCCGGATCTACAGGATCGACGCCTCGTTGCCGTTCTTCATTCCCGGCCCGCCGATCCTCGGGACCTTTGGCGCCGTCATCAGGATCCGGGCGCCGTTCACCAGCCGACGAGCCCTGTTCGACATCGGGGTGGCCGGCCCGATCGCGGGGTTCGTCGTGGCTTTGCCCGTGCTGGCTTTCGGTCTGTCGCGTTCCACGCTTCTTCATCAAGGCGCAGGCCGCCACGGCGTTGTCTTCACGCCCTGTCTGCTGCTCCAGCTCGCCGTGTCTCGTTTCTTCCCCGGCCTCCTCCCCGGTGACGCGGTCCAGATCCATTCTGTCGTGGTGGCGGCGTGGGTCGGTCTCCTGGCGACCTTTCTCAACCTGCTGCCGGTCGGACAGCTCGACGGTGGTCATGTCCTGTACGCCCTCTCGGCCCGCGCGCACCGCCTGATCTCGCGCGCCGGCATCTTCCTTCTGATCGCCGGAGGCGTCCTGGCCCACGGCGCTCATCTCGTCGTCTTCGGCATCCTGTGGGCCATCATCGGGCCCAGGCATCCTCCCGTGCTGGGTGACACGCAGAGACTCGGGCCGGGACGCATCCTGGTCGCCCTGATCGCGCTGGTGATCTTCATCCTCTGCGTCATTCCCCAGAGTCCCGGCTTGTCCTGAACGACTCGGGGACGGCGGCGGCCTTGACCGACAGCCGCTCGACCGCCCATCCCGACCGGCCGTCCGTCGACAGCCGGACCGCGCCGTCGTGTTCCGTCGTGAGAATCACGACACCCGCGGCGGCGAGTCGGGCGAGGACCTCGGCGTTCGGATGTCCCCAGGGATTCTCCGCCCCCACGGAGATCGCCGCGAGACGCGGGCGGACACGGGCCAGGAACGGAGGCGAAGTCGATGTCCTGCTCCCATGGTGCCCGACCTTGAGAAGTTCGGCGGCGAGGTTCCGATCCTCGCGCAGCAGCACCGACTCGAGGGCCTCCTCGAGGTCGCCGGTCAGGAGCACGCTCCTGTCCCGGTAGGAGAGTCGCAGGACGAGCGAGTCGTTGTTCGAGGCCGGGCCGGCGGCCGCCACGCCCCGTCCCGGATTGAGGACTTCGAGGTCCGTCGCGTCGAGGCGCAGCCGGACCCCGCGCCGCGGCAACACCACGGGGATCCCCCGTCCTGCGGCGAGCCGCTCCAGCTCGTCCACCCGCCGTTCGCCCGGCGGCATCCTTCCGAGCCAGAGAGCCCGCGGCGAGAACTGCTTCAGGATCGCCGGAGCCCCGCCAATGTGATCGCGGTGCGCGTGGGTGATCGCCAGGACATCCAGCCTCAGGATCCCGAGAGCGCGCAGGGCGGGTGCGACGACCTTGGCGCCGACATCGAACTGCGAATGCGCAAACCCTCCGGCGTCGATGAGCATGGTCGTCCCCGCCGGGTACCGCAGCAGCACGGCGTCCCCCTGCCCGACGTCGATCATCACCATCTCCAGTCGCCCGCAGGCGGGGCCGAGTCGCCCGATCATGACGACCGCGGCGAGCAGGCAAGCGAAGAGAGCGAGCGCCAGCCGACGGACTGCGCGTGCGCCGATGCCGATGGCGACCACGCTGACGAGCCCGGCGAGGACGAGGAAGCGCGGCGGCGGCACCACAAAGAATGAGCCCCACGAAGCGCCCGCAAGGAAACCGCAGAGTCTCTCGAGCGTCTGCACCAGGATCCGGCACCCGATCAGCAGGCCCACGGCCACCCGGTGCGCCCACGGCTCGACGATGCTCGCGACGACCCCGAGCACGAGCAGCAGGCTGGCGATCGGGACCGCGAACAGGTTGGCCACCAGGGCGATCGGCGTGAGTGTCTGGAAGTGCCGCGCCGTCACCAGGGCGGTGCCCGCGAGCGCGGCGGCCGAGACGCCCAGTGAATCCCGCACGCGTATTGAGACCGCTCTCGTCCACGCCGTCCATCCCCGATCGGCGCCCGCCGGTCGGTCGCGCGAGGTGGAGAACCCGGCCGGGGGCGCGAGGACCAGGATGCCGAGAGTCGCCGCCAGGCTCAGCTGGAAGCCGGCGTCCCGGATCCAGAAGGGATTCACGATGAGCAGGAGCACCGACGCGGCCGACATGGCGCCGAGCCCGGAGACCCGCCGGCGCAGGACCCCCCCGCCCAGGTACAGGAGGGCCATCAGGGTGGCGCGCGCCATGGAACCGCTGGAGCGGGCGATCGCCCAATAGGCCGTCACGGACAGGGCCAGAAGAGCGCGCCGGGTGATGGGCGGCATCGGGAACCATCGCAGCAGCGACGAGATGAGGGCGGCGATCAGCGCCACATTGAATCCGGAAAGCGCGATGATGTGAAAAACCCCCGCGCCCAGGAGCTTCTCCTCGAGATCGGACGGCAAATCCTGACGCTCACCTACCAGGAGAGCCGACAGGAATGACACTGTGGATGCATCTCTCTCACCTGCCGCCCGCGCCAGGGCGGCGACGATCGCCCGCCGAACGCCCGGAAGGATGCCGTACATCCATTCCCGACTTCCCGGGGCGACCCGGATCAACCTCCAGTTCTTGACACTCCCCACGAGATCGATCCCCGCCGCCTTCAGATACGCGGCGTAATCGAAGGCGCCCGGATTCCGGAAGTTCCTGGGAGGCCCGATGCGGGCCGTGAGTTCAAGACGCTCACCGGGGCGCAGCCCCAGGTCGGGGGAACTCTCCGGGAGAGGGACCGTGAGCCGGGCGACGACCGGTCCGCGCACGAGGCCCCTCAAGGGCAGCGGCCCGGCGATGGCATAACGCCGCACGCGGAGGAGCAGTGCCAAGCGTCCTTCCGGGAGTGTTTCAAAATCGATGAGGCGTCCCTGCAGCTCGACCGGCGTTTCGCCGGGGTGGCGACCGTGTTCGCTCCACGCGGTCAGCAGGCGGGGCAGCGGATCGCAGACGCGGTGGCCCGCGGCCGCCGTGGCACCGAGCAGCAACGGGACGAGGACTCGTGTCAGGCGAGTCCACGCCCTTGGGGCCACCCCGGTCGGCACGAGGGCCAGCAAGGCCAGCGGGACGATGACCCCCGGCCAGTCAAGGGCGGGCAGAAACGCGAGGCTGGTCCCGGCCCCATACGCCGCGGCGAACAAAAGCGATCCATGTCCCGAGGGGGAGACCCGGGACATTCCGGTGGATGGCACGCTCGCCTTCGATCGGCCCGGCTCTCCAGGCGGGAGGCCGATGATAGCGCGCGCGGCTCTCAGGAGCAAGCGGCGGCGGCAGGAATCAATCGAACAGGGTCAGGCGGGGCAAGGCGCAGAAGTCCCGCAGCAGGCGCGCCAGCCGCGCCTTCCGCGTGCCCTCCAGGGCCTCCGGCGTCATGCGGCCGGCCGCCGCGCCGAGCGCTTCTCCGGCCGCGGCCTCGAGCCCGGCCAGCGTGGCGGGCTCCAGGGAGACGCGCGCCGCCTCCAGCATCTCGTCGTCGAAGTGGCGGAGCCGATCCTCGAGCCCGATTGGGTCGAAGGTGCCTCCCTTGATCGCCTTGCGCAGCCTCTTCAGCTCCGCGGCAATCAGCGCCAGGCGCGCGACCATGGGATCCCGCCGGACGAGGGAAGCGGCGGCGATCGCAAGCCGCACTCGCCGGTGCAGGCGGCCGAGGTGGCGCGCCATCGCCGCGGCGCCCACGGCGCCCGTTCCCCCCGGCGCGGGTCGCCCGGCCTCCACGGCATGCAGGCTGCGGTAGATCTCGTGGAGGACCTGAACCTCCTGCCGGCAGTACGACAATGAGTTGATCCGGCGCCCGGTCGGGGCGCGCCCCGCGAAGGAGTCGAAGACGTTCGTGATGCCCTGGAGAACGACCCGCAACGGGACGCCGGCCTCCTTCCATTCCCCGATGAGGCTCCAGTCGCGGGGAGACAGAAGCATCGCCGCGCCCCGACGCCTGACGAACTCCTCCTCAATGGCGCCGAAATACTGGTCGGCGGCTTCGCCGGGAGTCATCGGTTCCGGTCGTGGATGATGCGCAGCCCCTCGAGAGTGAGGTTCGGGTCAAGATCGTCGAGCAACATGCGCAGCTCGGTCTCCAGGTGGGAGGCCAGGCCGCCGGTCCCGATGGCCCGCGCCGGCTCCCCCATCTCCTGGCGGATGCGCTCCAGGATTCCCTGGACCAGCGCGATGTAACCGTAGAACAGACCCGCCTGCAGGCTGTGGGTGGTGTTGCGGCCGATGACCTTGGGGGGGCGGCGGATGTCGACGCGCGGCAGCCGCGCCGCCCGCTCGAACAGCGCCTCGGCCGAGATCGCGAGGCCGGGAGCTATGGCGCCCCCGAGGTACTCGCCCCTGGATGAAATGGCGTCGAATGTCGTGGCGGTCCCGAAATCAACCACCACGGCGGCGCTCTTGTAACGCTCGAAGGCGGCGACCCCGTTGACGATGCGATCGGCCCCCACCTCCTGCGGGTTGTCGTACAGGATCGGCATGCCGGTCTTGACTCCCGGCTCGACGAACAGCGGTTTCAGCTTGAAGTAGGCCCGCGCCATCGCCTCGAGGACGCTGTTGAGCGGGGGGACGACCGAGGCGATGATTAGCGAATCGATCGCGCTGACTTCGATCGCCGCGAGCGAGAGCAGGTTGCGGGCCAGGATGCCGTATTCGTCCACGGTCCTATCGCGCACCGTCGTCAGACGCCAGTGCGCCAGCAGGCGCGTCGTGTCGTACACACCCAGGACCGTATTGGTGTTTCCGACATCCATCACCAGGAGCATGCGGTGACCTCCCGCCTCAGAGGGCCTCGACGATCTCTCCGAAGGGGACGCGCGTCGTTCCGCCCCCGGGCGTGTCGAGCAGGAGCGCCCCTTCGTCGTCCACCCCGGCCACGGTCCCCTCGCATCGCCCGAGGGGCCCCCCCACCGCGACCCGGCGGCCGCGCGGCAAGACCGAGAGAGCCTCCCACTCCCGCAGAAGTTCGGCGGGCTTGCCGGCCAGGACCCGGGCGTACCGTCTCTCGAAGCCCTCGAGGATCGACGCGAGGATCGGCGCCCGGTCGACGCACTCGCCGCTCTCGATTCTCACGGACGTCGCCCGATCCCGAACATCGACGGCGAAGTCCTCCGAGGCGTGGTTGACATTCACCCCGATACCAATCACCATCTCGCGGATGCGCGGGTGGGAGCCGCGCGTCTCACCCAGGATGCCCGCGACCTTGCGCCGTCCCACCACGACGTCGTTCGGCCACTTGATGCCCCCGGGCAGGCGGCACGTCTCGCGCAGCGCCTCCGCCACGGCAACCGCCGCCGTGAATGTGAACAGCGGGGCCTGGGTCGCCGGCACGCCCGGCCGCAGCACCAACGACACGTAGATCCCGAGACTCGCCCGCGATTCCCAGGTCCGCTGCCGCCGTCCGCGTCCCCCCGTCTGCTCCTCCGCCAGGACCAGCGCCCCCTCCGGCTCACCGGCCGAGGCGAGGTCGAGAGCCCTGTCGTTCGTCGACCCGATGGTCGGGTAGTAAAAGATCCGGTGACCGAAGACCGCGGAGCGCAGGTGCCTCTGCAGCGACGCCGGCGTGAGGGCCTCGCCCGTCTGCGCGTCCTTCAACCCGGTTCCACCTCAAGGGCCAGATCGGCGGCCCGCACCGAGTGTGTCAGAGAGCCGAGGGAAATGCGGTCCACTCCGAGCGACGCCAGGAACGGGATATCCTCCATGCGCACGCCCCCGGAAACCTCCAGAAAGGCGCGACCGCGTCCGGCCGACACGGCGCGCTGCAGTGTCGGGCGATCCATGTTGTCGAGCAGGACCGCGTCGGCGCCCGCCTGAATCGCCTCCTCCACCTCCTCGACCGTCGTCGCCTCGACTTCGACCGAGCTCTCGGTCGGCTCATCTCTCCCCCGTCCCAGCCGCGCCCGCCCGACCGCGGCACTCACGCCGCCCGCGAGCCGCCAGTGATTGTCCTTGATCAGGATGGCGTCGAACAGACCGGCACGGTGGTTCGTCCCCCCGCCGGCCCGCACGGAGTACCTGTCCAGTGCGCGCAGGCCCGGCACCGTCTTGCGAGTCTCGGAGATCTGGACCCGCGCCGCGCCCGCGAGCGCGAGCGCACGACGGGTCGCCGTGGCGATGCCGGACATCCTCTGGAGGAAGTTCAGGGCCGTCCGCTCGGCGCTCAGGATGGAGCGCGCCGACCCCCGGACCGTCGCCACGCGCGCGCCCGCCGCGCGCTGGTCTCCGTCTTCGCAGCCGGTCTCGAACAGCAGGGTCGAATCGACCTGCAGGAAGACCTCCTTCGCGACCGGCAAACCCGCGATGGTGATCGGTTCCCGCGCGACCACAATTCCCCGCGCCGTCGTCTGCGGGTCAAGAACGAGGCGCGAAGTGATGTCCCCCGGTCCGAGATCCTCCTCCAGGGCCGCCCGCACGGCGCGCCGGACGATGTCCGCTTCCAGCATGGAGGCGCCGATTGTCCCACACGCTCCGAGAGGGGGTCAACTGACCGCCCTCGCGGGGCGAGCTCCCGCGGCGGGACCCGGGTGATGTCCCTTTGAGAGACACTCGTGGCGAATCTCCACGCCGGAGGTGCGACGCCCACCGCTGAATTCTCTCAGCGCCGACGACCGCCAGGCGATGGTCAGCGCCGCTCCCGCCTCGTATTGTAGGCATCGGAGGCTCCCACTTCGGGCGCCGCCGGGGCGCCGGTCTGGGCCGGACGAAGACGCTGGCATCGAGATTGCTCGTACCTCCGGTCGGGCTGTACGCCACTTTCCGGGCCGGTTGCGAACGGAGGGCGCAAGGGCCGGCGACTCGCGGTGGAACGACCGGTTTGAATCGTTCGACCCCGTTCTGTTCGGGGGTATGGATGGGGCCATCACCCGTACGACCTCATGCGACGTGCGATTGGCATCGTCGCGCAGAGGAGGGTCCCATCCATGAAACCTTCTGTCACGTGCCTGCTGCTCGTTCTCCTTTCCGCGACGCCCGCGGTCGCCCAGGAACTCACCACCGGGACGATCGCCGGCAAGGTCACTGATCCCGCCGGAAGCCCGATCGCCGGCGCCGTGGTGATCGTCGTCTCCGAGGCCGGGACGCGCACGGCCACCACCGACGTGAATGGCAGTTACATCCTGCCGTTCCTGCGTCCCGGGCTCTACACGGTTCGGGTCGAGGCGCCGGGCGGCTTCACGACCGCCATCAAGAACGACGTCGCGGTCGCACTGAACCAGAGGGCGGTTCTCAACTTCACCCTGGAGCCGGGGAAGAAGGAGACCGTCACCGTCACCGGCGCCGCGCCGCTGATCGACGTCACTTCGACGGCGACCGGGACCAGCTTGGAGTACGACGAGTTCGCCGGCTCGATCCCCCTGGGACGCTCGTTCACCGACACCTACTCGGTCGCCCCCGGGGTCGTCAGCGGTCTCGGCACGGGCCAGGGCAATTACGCCATCGGCGGCGCCTCGGGCCTGGAAAACTCCTATCTCATCGACGGGATCAACATCACCAACACCGGTTTCGGAGGCATCGGATCCTACAACATCGTCTACGGCTCTTTGGGAACGGGAGTGACGAGCGAGTTCCTCGACCAGGTTCAGATCAAGACCGGCGGCTTCGAGGCGGAGTACGGCCAGGCGCTCGGCGGGATCATCAACACGATCGTCAAGTCGGGAACCAATGACTTCAAGGGAAGCGTCGCCTGGTACGCCACACCGGGCGGGTGGCGAAGCGCCTACACCCCGGTCGATCTCGAGACCGGGACTTCCAACACCCTGAGGCAGAACGTCAATGATTTCGCCTTTTCTGTGGGAGGGCCGATCAAGAAAGATCAGCTGTTCTACTTCCTGGCTTACAACCCGGTCATCACGATCGACGGCCGCCGGGCCAACGCGCTGGATAACCCGGCGTTTGTTCCGGCGAGGGCGGGGGTCCCCGTCTTCGACGAGAGCCAGACGACCGGCTTCGGCGGTTCGACGTACGCAACGGATCCACTCGCCTTTCCGGCGTCCGTCGAGATGATCGACCGCACGCGACGGGCGGATAACTATGCCCTGAAGCTTTCCTGGCACGCGACGCCGAGCCACCAGGTCGAGCTCACCTTCTTCGGGGACCCGGCCACCGGCGGCGCCGGTCCCCAGCGGGACACGGCGCCCGAGTTCAGCGACTTCGCGACCGGTGGCGGCGGGAGCAGGATCCGATTCGGCTCGAACAACCAGTCCTTGAAATGGAACGCCGTCTTCTCTCCCAAGTTTTTCATGGAGGCTCAGATCGCCAGACACGCGGGAGTTTTCCGGGAAACCTCAGCGGTGAACGAATACCGGTACCGCGATCTGCGCAACCTGCTGGAGTTCACTCGCGGCGCCAACAGCTACGACAACCCGGCGCTCGGCATCGAGCCGCTGACCCTGACGCCGGTCGCCCCGCTGTCGGGCGGCGTCGGCTTCATCACCAATCAGAACGACAACAACACCGTCTACACCGTCAAGCTCACCAGCATCCTTGGCAGGCACGAGCTCAGGTACGGGATGGAATACGACGACATCAGCTACCAGGAGACGCCGACCTACACCGGGCCGTCCTTTGACGTCCAGCTGCCGGTGAGCTACACGAACGGCCTGCCGGTCGACAACAACAAGGATGGTGTGCAGGACACCATCTCCATTCCGACGCGCGGTGGCGCCACAGTGGACGTGCGCAACGGCGTCGGGGCCAACGCGGCGGTCGCCTTCGACAGCGGCAACCGCTTCCGCGTCACTCGCGCCAGGCTCGGGCCGGCGATTCCCCCCACTCTCTCCAAGGAGGGGGACCTGTTCGTCCAGGACACCTGGACGGTGCACCCGAGGGTGACGATCAAGGCGGGACTGCGCTGGACCCAGGAGAACGTCGATGGTGCCGGGACCTTCTCGCTGCCGTTCGCGACCGAGACGGTGCAGAAGGAAACGTTTCCCGGTTCGGGGTTCTTCGTTCCGACCCGCATCTTCACAACCGGCTCCTCGACATACTCCCCCAACAGCTACAAGTTCGCCGGCAACATCGCGCCGCGCGTCGGTGTCTCGTGGGACGTGCTCGGGAACGGCAGGAGCCGCGCCTACCTGAATTTCGGACGCTACTACGAGCGGGTGCCCAACGATCTGGCGGTGCGCGCCTTCAGCAATGAGGTCGGCATCAGCCTCGAAGAGTTCAGGGATCGCAACCTGGCGACCCCGCGCACCATTCCTGGCGCGGCCGCCACCTGCGTCGACAGCAGCGGGAGTGACACCGGTCTCGGCGGCTGCGCCACGATCGTGCCGGTCTTCACCCAGGGCATCGATCAGACGGGCGTGGCGGGCGGCGCGAAGCTGCCATACGAGGACGAGCTCTCGGGAGGGTACTCGTTCGAGCTGACACCGGCTTCCGCCCTCGAAGTCCGCGCGATCTATCGGACCCAGGGGCGGGTGCTCGAGGACGTGCAGGTCAACGCGATCGAGCAGACGCAGAATTTCTACTACGGCGTCGCCTACGGCTATCCGTACGATCCCTTCGGCGGGGTCAAGGGCGTGAACGGCGGCAAGAGCGCGACCTTCCCCGCCACGCCGTTCGGGGCCTACACCCTCGCCAACCCGGGAACCAAGGCGATTCCCTCCGGCGGTCTGTCCAGCTTCCCCAAGCCGGAACGCGTCTACAAGGCCCTGGAGGTGATCTACACCCGCAGGCTGGCGGACCGCTGGTCTCTGTTCGCCAATTACCGTCTATCCAGGCTCGATGGGAACTACGAAGGACTGTACCGGAACGACAACGGGCAGAGCGACCCGAACATCACCTCGCTCTATGACTTTCCGAACTCGCCGCTGATGTCCGGGCAGTTCCTCAAGGGACCGCTGCCGACCGACACGCGGCACGTCGTGCATGTCTACCCCTCCTACGAGTTCGAGAACCGGGTCCGCGTCGGAGCCAACTTCAGCTACTCGAGCGGGGTGCCACGCACCTCCCTGCTGGCCCACCCCAGCTACCAGAACGCGGGCGAGATCCCCGGTATCGACCCGGTGTACGCCTACTGGGCCGACCCGGTCGGCAACGGTAACCCCGCCGACTACATCTTGCGCTCGACCGGCAGCCTGAAAGACGCCCTGTCCGATCATCAGAACGTCCAGCAGACGGTGTTCCTGAAGTCCTACACCCCGGTGACGCGCGGCAACCTCGGCCGCACACCGGGCCTGACCGACATCGACCTGCACGCCGATTACCCCGTGACGCTCGCCAGGGGCACAATGCGGGTGATGCTGGACGTGTTCAACGTCTTCGACCGGCAGTCGGTGACCTCATTTGACGATGACGTCGAGCTGCGCGCCGGTGTCACCGATCCGGACTTCCTGCGGCCAATCGCCTATCAGATCCCCCGGACGTGGCGGCTGGCGGCGCGCTGGGAGTTCTGAGGGGGCACCTCTATCCGAGCGACTCGATGGTATGGGACAGGCGCCCGATCCTCTCGACCAGTTCTTGATGGATGCGGCGCGACTTGTCTACCACCTCGGGACGCGCCTTGCTCATGAAATCGGCGTTCTGGAGCTTGCGGGCGTGCGTTTCGCTCTCCTTCGACAGCTTGTCAATCTCGCGCAGGAGCCGGCGCTTTTCGGCCTCGATGTCGATGACCCCCGCGAGAGGCACCGCCAGATCGACCCCGGAGGCCACGGCGCGCGCCGCCGGGCCCGGAGCCGGCGGGCTGTCTGACTCCTCCACCGATTCGAGGCGCGCCAGGGTCGCGATGACCGCGGCGTTGCCGGCGATCGTGGCGAGCCTGCCACGCGCCGT
>DAISWT010000009.1:13682-14372 GCA_036826235.1 Acidobacteriota bacterium
TCTCGCTCGGCCGAATGGTCGATCCACGCGGGGTCGTGGGCGGGTTAGGGCGAGAGCGCGATCGTCTCCCCGTCGTGCGGCAGCCTCTGCCAGAGATCCTCGGTCAGGAACGGCATCACGGGGTGGAGCAGCCGGAGGACCGCGTCCAGAACGTGCAGCAGGACCGCCCGGGCCCGGGCCGTCTCCTCGGGGGGAGCGCCCGGCAGCAGGCGTGGCTTGGCCATTTCGAGATACCAGTCGCAGTATTCGTGCCAGAGAAACTGGTACAGGGCATTGGCCGTTTCGTCGAAGCGAAACTCGCGCAGCCGCTCGTCCGCGGTCGCCGCGAGACGCTGCAGACGGCTCAGGATCCAGCGGTCTTCGAGCCGGAGGGAGGGACGCGGAGGAAGAGCCGGCCGGGTCTGCGCCATCGCTTCGCCACCGAGATTGAGCAGGACAAAGCGCGCCGCGTTCCAGATCTTGTTGGCGAACGCGCGGTAGCCGACCATGCGCTCCTCGGACAGGGGCAGGTCGCTGCCCGGCGTCGCCATCGCCGCGAGGGTGAAGCGCAGCGCGTCCGCGCCATACCGTTCAATCAGATCGAGGGGGTCGACGACGTTGCCGCGTGTCTTCGACATCTTCTGGCCCTCGGCGTCCCGCACCAGGCCGGTGATGTAGACCTGGCGGAACGGAACCTCCTTCATGAAGTGC
>DAISWT010000009.1:14538-19903 GCA_036826235.1 Acidobacteriota bacterium
ATCCTGCCGGAGCGCCGTGCCGCCGCAGCGGCGGCAGACCGGGGGCGCCGAGCGCGCCACGTGGATCTCCGCGCAGCGGGTGCAGTACCAGGCAGGGATCTGGTGTCCCCACCACAGCTGCCGTGACACGCACCAGTCGTGGATCTTGCCCATCCATTCGTTGTAGCTGTTGACCCAATGGGGAGGAACGAAGCGCACCCGGCCGTCGGCCACGGCGCGCATCGACTCCTCGGCCAGGGACTTCACGCGGATGAACCACTGCGTCGAGAGATACGGCTCGACCACCGTATTGCACCGCTGACAGCGCCCGACGTTGTGCAGGTGCTCCTTCACCGCCACCAGGTAGCCGCCCGCCTTCAGGTCTTCGATCACGACCCGCCGGGCCTCGAAACGATCCAGCCCGCGGTATTTTTCCGGCACGTTGTCGTTCATCCGCCCCTGCTCGTCCATGACGACCAGGGGCGGAAGTCCGGTCCGGCGGGCCACCTCGAAATCGTTGGCGTCGTGGGCCGGGGTGATCTTCACGGCCCCGGTGCCGAAGTCCTTCTCGACGAACCGATCCACGACGATCGGCAGCTCCCGCCCCACCAGCGGGAGGATGACGGTCCGGCCGACCACACCCTGGTAGCGCTCGTCGTCGGGGTGAACCGCGACGCCGGTGTCCCCCAGCATCGTCTCGGGTCGGGTGGTGGCGACCTCGATGCCTCCACCGCCAGCGGCGAACGGATAGCGCAGGGTGTACAGGTGACCATGCGTCTCCTGCGGGATCACCTCCAGGTCGGAGATCGCCGTGCGGCAGCGGGGACACCAGTTGACGATGAACTTGTCCCGGTAAACCAGCCCGGCCTCGTAAAGCCCGACGAAGGCCTCGCGCACGGCGCGCGACAGCCCCGGATCCATGGTGAATCGCTCGCGGGTCCAGTCGCAGGAGCAGCCGAGCCGTTTGAGCTGCGCGATGATCACGCGACCATACTCCTCCCGCCACTTCCACACGCGCTCGACGAAGGCCTCCCTGCCCATCGCCTCGCGGCTCAGCCCTTCGGCGGCGATCTGGCGATCGACCACCATCTGCGTCGCGATCCCCGCGTGGTCCGTTCCGGGAAGCCACAGCACATCGTCGCCCTTCATGCGCCGCCAGCGCGCCAGGATGTCCTGCAGCGTGTTGTTCAGCGCGTGTCCCATGTGCAGGCGTCCGGTGATGTTTGGCGGCGGGATCACCATGGAGAACGGCGGGAGCGGCGAGTCGGGTCGGGCCGTGAACACCCCGAGCTTGAGCCAGTGGGCGTACCAGCGATCTTCGATCGCTCCGGGCTCGAATGTGCGCTCGAAATCCATCGTATTTCCGGGAACGGGGTCCGGTCCGGATCTGGCCTGACAATAAAAAAGCAGGCCGTCGGCCTACTTATCCCGGGGAGCTCCCCCGGGGCGACAGGAGGACGATCCTAGCCCTCTTCGAGATCCTGGATCCGCCGCCGCACGATCGTCTCCGCCACGCCCGGGACCACTTCCCAGGCGATCTCGCGGACCACCCGGTCCGACAGGCGCTCCACGACCTTCTCGGCAATGAGATCGATCATCTCCGGAGTCAGGCCGAGCCCCTTGCCGTCGCTCGCGGCTGTCCTCTCCATCTGTCGGGGCGTCGGCGCCGCCGGGACGGGCGCGTCCGGCTCGTCGCTCACTTGCCAGGTCTCGGCCGGCGGAGCCTCGGGGGGAGGCGTCCAGGCCGGTGCCTGGTCCGGCTCCGTCGCCGGGTCCGGGGTCGGCGGCCCGGGGGGCACCTCGTCGACGAGGTCGAATTCCGCCTCGAATGACCCGCCAAACACCTCATCCGCGACCGGGCCCGGGCCGGGCCCAATAGCCCCGCGCGACAGGCCCTGGCGCGGCGGCACGACGTGGCCCCGACGGAGCTTCGCCGTGGACGCCGACGCCCCGCCTGCCGCGGGCTCGTCGAATCGATCGGGCACGATCGAACCTTCCATGCCCGGGTCGAGGCCCACATCGGCAAAGCCGACGTACGACCCGCCGGCAGCGGGATCGGGGGCGGCGAGTGCCGGGTGTGGCCGGCCTTCGGATTCCTTCTCCTCTCCGGCGGGCGAGGGCGGGAACGGTCTGCCAGCGGCGCCCGGAAGCGCGGGCGTGACCGGTTCGGCGTGACGGCGCCCGGGGGCCGCCGCCTGCAGGCCGCCGCCCGCAGCCGGGGTGGACGGGCGCATCCCCTCGGCGGCGCGATCGGGATCGACGTGGTAGATGTCACCGCCGCTGATGATGTCCATCTGTCCGCCCTGGTCGTCGACCGCGACCGAGGGCGTCGCGGCGATCAACTCCTCCACCTTGGCGACCAGCACCTGCGACTCGAACGGCTTCGTCAGGTGGCCGTTCGCACCCGCGGCGTCGGCCCTCTTCCTGTCGAAGGGCTCGAAGGTGCCGGTGAGCAGGAGCACCGGGATCCCGGATGTGGCCGGGCTGCGTTTCAGCTGCTCGCACACTTCGTAGCCGTTCTTTTCAGGCATGATGACGTCCAGGAGAATGATGTCCGGGCGCACCTCGGAAACCTTTTTGAGCGCCTGGCCTCCGCTGCTGACGCAGACCACCCTGTAGTCCGCCTCGGAGAAGGTCAGCTCAACGACCTTCTGGATGGTGATGCTGTCATCGGCGAGCAGGATCGTCTTCACCGCCACCCTCCCCGACGCCCGTCGGCTCCGCCGCCGGAACGCCCAAAGACGCAAACAATCGTTCGGGATCGAGCAGAAGGACCGCCTCGTCGTCCCGGCGCAGGATCTCCCTCACGTACGCGGCGCTCATCCTGCACCGGGAGGCCTGCGCCCCGCCAGGTGCGTTTCCCGCCTGCACCGCCTCCAGGAGGTCCACTCCATCGCCCAGAAGACCGACGCGCGCTTCGCCCCAGTCGCAGACGATGACGTGCTCCGCCTCCCCCGCCAGGCCCTCCGCGGGAACTGGCCGGGGCCCCGACCAGAGCGGGGCAAACCGCACCAGATCATAGACCGGAAGCGCCACGCCTCCGTGCAGCGCGATCCCGGTTACGAACGGGTGACTGCCCGGGACGCGCGTGATCGGGGGCCGCGCCGTCACCTCCCGCACGACACCGAGGGGCAGGGCCGCCTCGGCGCCGCCGACCCTGAAGCTGATCAGCCACGATCCCCCGGCCGCGCTCACAGGAGACCGTCCTGGTCCAGCAGCAGCCGCGGCTCCCCGCCGTCCGAAAACACGCCCCGGAACACGCGACCCGGCCGCGAGAAGATAAACGGCGGCAGCGGCGCGATGGCGGTTGACGGGACGTCGCGGATCGAATCGGCCCCGTCGACCGGGACGATCGCGCGGTTGCGGGCGGCCTCGATGACCAGATACACGGTCGCAACCCCGCGCCGTTCGCCCGCGGCCGCGTGCAGGTCCAGCAGCGGGAGGCGGACGCCGCGATAGACCGCTTCCGACCGCTCCACGCGAAAATCGCCCTCGAGCGCGGGATCAAGGATCTGCGTCACGATGTCGGCCGGCACCGCGTATCGACCCTCTCCGACGCTCACCATGAGGAGCTTCATGGTCCCGGGTCAGAACCTAGCCCAAAGGGTGCAGCCTGTCAAGGAATCAGCGCCGACGGGGCGGGACGTTGGCCGTCACCCAGTCGATGACCTCCCGGGTGGTCGTTCCGGGCGTGAAGATCATCCGGACCCCCGCTTTCCGGAGCGCCGGGACGTCCTCCTCGGGGATGATCCCACCGCCGAACACGACGATGTCCGCGCTGTTCTTTTCCGCCAGAAGCCTGAGGAGCTTGGGGAAAATCGTGTTGTGGGCCCCGGAGAGGAGGGACAGACCGATGCCATCCACATCCTCCTGGATGGCGGTCGCCACCACCATGTCCGGGGTCTGGTGCAGGCCGGTGTAAACCACCTCGAAGCCGGCGTCGCGCAGGGCCCGGGCGATGATCTTGGCGCCGCGATCGTGGCCGTCGAGGCCGACCTTGCCGACCAGGAGTCGGACCTTCCGCGCGCTGTTCATCTCAGAGCTGCACCCGTCCTTCGCGGTACGTGCCGAAGACCTTCTCGAGCGTGCCGCAGATTTCGCCCACGGAGGCGTAGGAGCGCACCGCCTCGAGGATCGCCGGCATCAGGTTCTCCCGTGTCCGCGCAACCCCGTGGAGGGCTTCGAGAGCCCGCACGTGCCGCCGCCGGTCGCGTGACGCCCGCACCGAACGCAGTCGGGCGACCTGCCCGGTCTCGACCTCGGGTCCGATCTTGAGCAGCGGCGCCTTCATGGTGTCGCCTTCCGTGAAGCGGTTGACTCCGACCACGATCTTGTCGCCGTCGTCCACCTGCTTCTGGTACAGATAGGAGGCCTCGGCGATCTCGCGCTGCGGGAACCCCTGCTCGATGGCCGGCACGATACCGCCGATCTGGTCGATGCGCCGGATGGTCGCCTGGGCCTCCTGCTCGAGTCGATCGGTGAGCGATTCGACGAAGTACGAGCCGGCCAGTGGATCGATCGAATTCGCGACCCCGCTCTCCTCGGCGACGATCTGCTGCGTGCGCAGGGCGATGCGCGCCGAGTCCTCCGTCGGCAGCGCGAGCGTCTCGTCCAGGGCGTTGGTATGCAGGGACTGCGTCCCGCCCAGAACGGCGGCCAGTGCCTGGATGGTGACCCGCACCACGTTGTTGAGCGGCTGCTGCGCCGTGAGCGAGCAGCCGGCGGTCTGCACGTGCGTCCGCAGCATCCAGGAGCGCGGCGACTTGGCGTGGAAACGCTCGCGCATGATCGCGCACCACATGCGCCGGGCGGCCCGCAGCTTGGCGATCTCCTCGAAAAAGTCGTTGTGCGAATTGAAGAAGAACGACAGGCGCGGCGCGAACGCGTCGACGTCGAGCCCCGCCTCGATGCAAGCCTGCACATAGCCGATGCCGTCGGCCAGCGTGAAGGCGAGCTCCTGCGCCGCCGTCGACCCTGCCTCGCGGATGTGGTAGCCGCTGATCGAGATGGTGTTCCACTTCGGCACGCGCTCGGTGCAGAAGGCCACCATGTCGGTGATAATGCGCAGCGAAGGTGACGGGGGATAGATCCACTCCTTCTGCGCGATGTACTCCTTCAGGATGTCGTTCTGCACCGTTCCTTCGAGCGCCCCGATCGGGCTCCCCTGCTTCTCGGCCACGGCCAGATACATGGCCAGGATAACCGCCGCCGGGGCGTTGATGGTCATGGACGTCGACACCCCGTCGAGCGGGATCCCCTTGAACAGGACCTCCATGTCGGCGAGCGTGTCGATCGCCACCCCCTCCCGGCCCACCTCGCCCTCGGCCAGGGGATCGTCGGAGTCCCGCCCCATGAGCGTCGGCAGGTCGAAGGCGACGGACAGGCC
>DAISWT010000010.1:0-4723 GCA_036826235.1 Acidobacteriota bacterium
CGACGGCAGGTGCGCCGGGACCCCCACGGTCTGCAACGACGACAACACCTGCACCGCCGACGCCTGCGAGAACGGCGTGTGCGTCTTCAAGCCGGTCGCCGGCATCACCTGCGACGACGGCAACGTCTGCACCGACCACGACGTCTGCAACACCGACGGCCAGTGCTCCGGCAGCCCGATCGCCTGCGACGACGGCAACCCCTGCACCACGGACGCCTGCGTCAACGGAGTGTGCGCGAGCCAGCCGGCGCCGGGCGCACCGTGCAGCGACGGCAACGCCTGCACCGACCATGACGTCTGCAACACCGACGGCCAGTGCTCCGGCACCCCGATCCTCTGCGACGACGGCAACGCCTGCACCGCCGACGCCTGCGAGAACGGCGTGTGCGTTTCCGTTCCCACTGCCGGGGTCGATTGCAGCGACGGCAACGCCTGCACCGATCACGACGTCTGCAACACCGACGGCAGGTGCGTGGGCACGGGTCTCACCTGCGACGACCACAACCCCTGCACCGCCGACACCTGCCGGGACGGTCAGTGCATCTTCACAGCGACCCCTGGCGCCGCCTGTGACGACGGCGATGCGTGCACCGCGGATGACCACTGTGTCGAAAGCCCCCTGGAAGGGATCAGCTGTCAGGGAACTCCGACCAACTGCGACGACAACAACTCCTGCACCGTCGACCGGTGCGAGCCCCAAGGATGCGTCGTGCCGGACAACGGCGAGGGCACCGCCGATCTGCCGCCGCAGGGTTGCGGCTACGCGAGCCAGAGCCCACTGATGATTCTGGAGGGTCTGCCTACGGGCAGTGCCATCGAGCTCGCCGCCAAGCACGGCGGCTTCACCTGCCCGACTGCGAGCACACTCTGTTCCTTCGTGCCGTCGATCCCCGGCGTGGATTGCGACCAGCCCGGCGGCACGCTGGGCGGCGAGCAGGAGTGCGCCAGCGCCACCTTGGGCCTGAACCTGACGGGCACCGGGTCCCTGGCCGGCTTCAGCCGTACCCTCGGCATGTCGGTGGATTCCGAGACACAGGACGGCCCGCGCACATTGGGCGACCCGGTGCAGTCATTCCCCACACTCATGTTCCGGCTTTCCGGCCAGATCACGGGTGATCCGGACTTCGACCTGCTGCGCATCACTGCAGGGACCGATTTCGGCCTGCCGAGCCCAGGTCAGACGACCCTGACGCAGGCCGCCGGCGGACAATGGGTCGTCGACAGCTTCTTCGACCTCACCTACCGGATCGACTACATCGGGGCGCCCGGTGGCACGCTGGCGGGGATGTCCGGAAGCACGACCGGGACGGTGCGCTTCAGCACCGGAGGCAGGCAGTGCGTCCACACACCGGTCGACTGCGACGACGGCAGCGCCTGCACGACCGACCGCTGCAATCCCGACACCGGAAAATGCGAGCACCTGCCGGTGGTCTGCGACGACGGCGACGAATGCACAAGAGACTTCTGCGACCCGGACAGCGGCACCTGCAAGTCAGAGTCGACGCCCGGCGTCATCTGCGACGACGCTAACGCCTGCACCACCGGCGACGTCTGCAATCCCGATGGCCGGTGCGCGGGCACGCCGGTCCTCTGCGACGATCAGAATCCCTGCACGGAGGACGCCTGCCTCGATGGCGAGTGCCGTTTCATCCCGATCTCGGGGACGACGTGCGACGACGGTAACGCCTGCACCCAGGCCGATATGTGCGAGAACGGTCTCTGCGTCGGCGGGAATCCGGTTCAGTGCACCGCTTCGGACCAGTGTCACGATGCCGGCACCTGCGACCCGGCCACCGGGACATGCTCCAACCCGGCCAAGCCCGACGGCTCCGCCTGCGACGACGGTGACGCATGCACGGCCATCGACACCTGTCAATCCGGAGTCTGCACCGGCTCCGGAACCGCCTCCGCCACAAGGGACCATCTTCTTGCGACAGGTTGGCAGGATTCGCTCTGCGAAGGCTCCATACCGAGTCTCTGCGTCAATCCAACCGTCGACCATCTGCTGTCCTTCGCCCTGAGCGACGGGCGGAGCTATCAGTTCCGTGTCCTGATGGAGACCGACGGGTCCATCTCATCGATCATCCCCACACGCCCGGTCATCGTCGAGCCGACGCCAACCGGGGCCTCGCTTGAGCTGCTCGATTCCGGTTTCGTGGTCTATTCCACAACGGCCTTCGCGCTCATTGAGTCGGGCGCCACAATTTACCAGGACCTCGACTTTACCGAGTGGGAGCCCGCGTACTATCGCCTCAAGACCGAGCACGGCGAGGTGATCACCTTCCAGGCTGCGACCGGTCGCGTGATCGACGCCGGGGTCCTCTGTGAGCCCTGCCGGAATCAACCCGACGGCACGTCCTGCGATGACGGCAACGCCTGCACTCAGACCGACACCTGTCAGGGGGGAACCTGCGTCGGCGACCATCCTGTCACCTGCGCTGCCCCCGACCAGTGCCACGAAGCCGGTGTCTGCGACCCGCATACCGGCACCTGCTCCAATCGACCCAAGGAGGCTGGCACCCCCTGCGACGATGGCGCGGCATGCACGACGCACGACGTCTGCAACTCCGACGGCAGGTGCGGGGGCGAGGCGATCATCTGCGACGATGAGAACCCCTGCACCAGAGACTCCTGCGACGCGACGACCGGACAGTGCGTGCACGACCCGAACCCGGGCGCGCTCTGCGACGACGGCGATGCCTGCACGCAAGGCGATTCGTGCGTTCAGATCCCAGGCAACGGAGTGATCTGCCGAGGGACGCCGACCAGCTGCGACGACCAGAACGAGTGCACCCGAGATGCCTGCGACCCGACCACTGGGCGGTGCGTGCACGACCTGACTCCGGGGACGATCTGCGACGACGGCGATGCCTGCACCAGGAACGACGTCTGCAACTCCGACGGTCGGTGCGCCGGTACACCGATCACCTGCAACGACAATAACTCGTGCACCTCGGACGCATGCGTCGACGGTCAGTGTGTCTTCACGCCGACGCCCGAAACTGCGTGCGACGACGGCAACGCCTGCACCCGGGGCGACACGTGCAACGCCGACGGCCGATGCATCGGTCCGGCAGTCTCCTGCGACGACGGGAACGGCTGCACCGATGACTCCTGCAACCCGTCGTCGGGATGCGTCCATGTGAACAACTCCGCCTCCTGCGACGACGGCAACGTCTGCACCACAGGTGACGTGTGCCGGAACGGCCAGTGTGCCGGCGGGTCGCCGTCGAACTGCGACGACGGCAACACCTGCACCGCCGACACCTGCGATCCGAGGTCGGGATGCGTGCACTCGCCGCGGGCGGTCCTACAGACCGTCTGCGGCATCAACCCGGCCACGCTGAATCTCAACGCGCAGGGGAACTCCTTCACGATCAACCTGTCGGTGGTCGACGCCTGCAACCCGACGAGCCCGTCGCCGATCCCGCCCGGTACTCTCGGGATCGCGCACGTGTCGCGCGCCGGGAACACCCACTTCCCGGATCCCGCCTCGCTGTCGTGCCCGGATCCGGACGGCGGCACACGCTTCGAGACAGGACTGTTCGAGGATCTGGCCGCGCGCTCCATCTCGGGCAATACGGTCTCGCTGAAGTTCGACCGCCCGAGCGACGGGGTCTGCAGCACGCTGGACGGCAACCGGCAGGACCTGATCGCGGCCATGACCGACGTCCTGGACGGAAGCAGCGCCAACGTCTGCGTGTCCAGCACGGTGGGGAGCCAGGTGTTCCAGTGCTGCACGAGCGTCCGGGTGCTGAACCACGGTAACAGGCAGTAGCGGCCGGGAGGAGCCGGGAACAGTCGTCTGCTCTCCGATGGCCGATCATCCCGAAGCGGCGCCCGCGACGGCGGGCGCCGCTTCCACTTTCTCGAGCTTCGGCGAAACGTGGACCGAGTCGGAGCGAGGTGGCGGCCGATGTCGTCATCGCGTGTCGCCTGCCGGTGCGGAATCCTCGCCCTCGCGGCCTGCGCCGCGATTTCACCGCTGCGCGCCGACCTGAGGAGGGAAGTCGAGCCGAACGACTCGCCCCTCATGGCCCATCCGCTCGTGCCGGCCGCCAGCGTCGGCGGGACGATCGGGCAACCGGGCGACGTGGATTTCTACGCCGTCGGCCTGCAGGCGGGGCAGACGGTCGTGGCCGACATCCTGGCCCGCGGCTTCCGGGCCGGCGCGCAACCGGGATCCAGCCTGAGCGCGGTCCTCACCATCCTTGATCGGGACGGAAGCACGGTCCTCGCTCAGAGCCAATCCCAAGGGAGCTTCGACGACCCGGCGGCGAGCGCGCAAGTCGCCGCGAGCGGCACGTACTACATCAGCGTGCGAGAGGCCAGCGGCGGAGGCGGGACCGCGTATCTGTATGTCCTGTCGATCGAGGTCGATCCCAACGACTCGTTCGACGTCGCGTCCCCGATCCTTCCACCCGTCCTCCCCTCGATCGACGCGCTCATCAATCCCCCGGGAGACCAGGATTTCTACCGCTTCGACGGGCGGGCGGGTCAGGTCGTCACGATCGACATCGATTCGGCCGTGTTCAGCCCCGACCAGCCTCCCGCCGAGATCGTCGCGACCTTGTTCGATCCGGCGCGCGCCGTCCTCGCGGAAGACGCCTACACCGCGGCCGACCCGGTCGACCCGTACATCCAGGTCGCCCTTCCGGCCAACGGCGTCTACACGATCCGCATCCGTGAGCTGCGGGGCTTCGTGGGCACCTCCAACACCTTC
>DAISWT010000010.1:4746-19004 GCA_036826235.1 Acidobacteriota bacterium
CCAGATGTCCGTCACATTGGGGGCCTCGGGCGACGACGGCAGCTTCGCGACGGGCGATGCCGTCGTCGTGCCGCGCGCCGTGAGCGGCGTGGTCAGCCCGGCCGCCGACGTCGATCACTACCGCCTCCACCTCGCCGGGGCCGCCACCGTCCGCGCCGACCTGGACGCGCGTGAAGGACTGGTCTCGCTCCTGCAAGGCACCCTGGCCCTCAACGGCGCCACCGGGATCCTGGTCCAGGATTCCTCGTCCCCCGATCCGCACCTCGTCAGCGCCCAGCCGTCGGGAGACTACTCGGTCTCGGTGCGCGGACCCTGCTCCGGATCCGGATGCATCGCCGAGGACTCCTATTACCTCCTCTACCTGGATCCGGACCTCGACGCCGACGGCTTGGTGCTGCCCGTCGACAGCTGCCCTCTGGCCTACAACCCGGGCCAGGCGGACGCCGATCGCGACGGGGTCGGCGACGCCTGCGACAACTGCCCGGCGGCCTTCAACCCGGATCAGAGGGACTCGGACGGCGACGGTCGGGGCGACGCCTGCGACTGCGCCCCGCCGGAGGTCGCTCAGGATCTGGCGTTCAGCGACGCCCAGACGCTCGGCTGGTCCGCGAACGCCGCCGCGGCGTCGTACGATGTATACCGGGGAACGATCGTCGGCGGCGCGTGGACCTACGATCACACCTGCCTGTCGCCGTCCCTCCCCTCCCCCGCCGCCCTGGACGCCGCGGCACCGGCACCGGGAGCCGCGTTCTACTATCTCGTCACCGGACTGAACGCCTGCGGCGAGGGTTCGCTCGGCGCCGGATCGAACGGTCAACAGCGCCCCAACGCATCCCCCTGTCCCTGAGCCGGCTGCGGGCCGAGGGCGCGCCTATTTCCTTTGCCCTTTTGCGCTAGAATCGCCCGCTCTTGGAGCGCTTCTGTCCGATGCCCGGGTCCACACGTCGATCGTTCGTGAAGACCGCCGCGCTCGCCGGCGCGGGGGTCGCCCTGCACGGATGCGGGGGGCTGTCCGTGGAGCGCGCGCGTGACGTCGTCGTCATCGGCGCCGGGATGGCCGGGCTGACCGCGGCGCGCGATCTCACGCGCGCCGGGCTCGACGTCCTCGTCCTGGAGGCGCGCGATCGCGTGGGCGGCCGCATCCACACCCTCCACGACCGCGCGCCTCACGGGCTGGAGGTGGGGGCGCAGATGATTCACGGCTCGCGGGCGCCGACCTGGGAGCTGGTGCGCGAGTTCGGGGTCAAGACGCGCCCCTTCTCCGACTGGGGCACCTGGCCGTGGTCCGGCTCCGGCGGGTTCCAGAAGCCGGACCCCGCGCGCCACGAGGAGATCGAAGGTCGCCTGGCGCGCTCCTACCACGATTATCACGGCGAGGATGTCTCGTTCCGGGAGTTCCTCGAGACGGAGAAGTTCACGCCCGCGGAGCAGGACGCGCTCGCCGAGCATGCGCTCTCCTGGTCGGCGGAGGCGGATGAGGTCAGCCTGAGGGCGGCCATGGAGGACGACGCCGCCTGGGACCGCTACCTCGATCGGAACTATCAGGTGATCGGCGGCTACGACATCCTGCCGAACAGCCTGGCCGCGGCTCTCGGGGATCGGGTGCGGACGTCGACCGTGGTGCGACAGGTGGAGTGGGGCAGGTTCGGCGTGCGCGTGTCGTACGAGCGCAAGGGCAGGCCCGAGAAGGCGCGCGCACGGCGCGCGGTCGTGACTCTGCCGATCGGCGTCCTGCAGACTGGTTCGCCCGTCTTCTCGCCCGCGCTCCCCGGCTGGAAGCTCCGGTCCATCGAGTCGCTTCGCATGGGACGGGTGGTGGTGGTGCACCTCCTTTTCGACACCTGGTTCTGGCGCGACCAGGATCCGGGCTTTCCGGGCTGGCACACGCGTGGCGGACGCATCTCGTTCTGGGACCCGCATCCCGCCGGCGCCGGCGCGCCGGTCCTGCTCGGGTGGATCGAGGGGAACGCCGCGCAGGAGCTGAGCGATCTCGGCGAGGCCGCCGGCCGCGAGCGCGTCCTGGCGTGGGTCGAGGACGCCTTTCCCTCGGCCGGGGCGAAGCGGCGGCTCCAGTGGTCGTCGCTGCGCGATTGGCTGCGCGACCCCTACACGCTCGGCTCGTACTCGTTTACTCGTCCGGGAGGCTGGTCGCAGCGCGCCGTATTGGCGACGCCGATCGAGGACCGCCTGCACTTCGCCGGCGAGGCGACGGCCGAAGCGCCTCACTACCAGACGGTGCACGGCGCCTACATGAGCGGCCGGCGCGCCGCCCGCGAAGTCCTGTCGGCGGTGGGACGCGACGTCGTGGCCACCGGACACCCGGGCGATGCCTTGGCCAGCGCCATCGCGTCCCTTTCGGGGATTCCCGCGCGGCTTCCCTTTTCTGGGCGGCGCGACTATCCTATCGTCTCCTGAAATCCACCCGGGACGAGGGTGCTGACATGCCCCTGTACGAATACCGCTGCCGCAGTTGCTCGAAGAGATTCGAGGCGCTGGTGATGGGCAAGGACGGCACGCTCTGCCCCGGCTGTCGTGGCGAAGACCTCGAGAAGCTGTTCTCGACATTCGCCGTCGGGAACGGCGGAGCCCGATCCACCGGAGCCGCGGGGGCCCTTCCGGACGCCTTGTCGCCCTGCGGGACCTGCGGCGACCCTCGCGGACCCGGTTCCTGCACCACCGACTAGGGGCATGGCCCTCCCGGGCGCCAGGATCGGGATCTTGGCGCTTTCGCGAGCCGCAACGCCGGTTGGATGCGGGGCATGGCCCTCCTGTCTGGCTTCGCGGCATGCAGAGACCCAAGGCATGAATTCCACAATATGAAATGTCCAACCGGCTGCACAGGCGCCGCGGGTGGCCATTTTTGAAATGATCGACACTTGGCGAGGGGGCGAGGATCGGGAAGATTCCTGTTTCCCGTTCATGGCCGGGGCTTCCGGCAACCAGGCCCGAGACACCTTTCCAATACGCTCTCTTAGATTGATGGTTGACAGACCGCCCGCTCGGCGTACATTTCGGACACATTTGCGGTTCCGGAGCGCCTCAACTCCTGGATCGAGCATCATGGAGGGAAGGTCCATATATGTGTTTGTGCAAAACTGCGGAGGTGCTAACTATCCCTCTCTTTCCCGTCACATTCCTCTTGGTGACGCCTGCGACTGGCGCCGTGCGGGACGATTCCGCCGGGAGGGCCGAGTTCATCTGCTGCGTCTCGAAAGTTGACAGTGTTGCGTTAACGGCCAAGTCATGATCAAGTTCCGCTGGTCGATCCAAGACGCCACAGCACGCCCGTGCATGTCGGTGGTCGGTGAGCGTCTCAACGTGGGATTCGTCGCTCATACCATGCAGGAAGGGAACGCGAATCACCTAAGGACATATGGGGGGAATCTGATGAAGCCATTCTTCAAGTGTCTGCTCCTCATCGGACTGGTAGCTGTCGCTCTTGCCGCCACTCCGCGGGCCTTCGCACAAGGCTGTGGGACCCCGACGCCTGTGGGGCAGTACCTGGACTCCTACTTCACCGGATTGCCCGAGGCGGACGTATCGGGCCTGATTTATGTATTCCGCAACCCGTCGCTCAACAACGGGACGGCCGAGTTCATTTGCCGTTCCTCCAGTGACATCTCCTCCAACGGACTGTGCCCTCAGCTCTCGGGCTCGTCCAGCGACGGCGTCGTGATCATCTCCGGCGACTGGTTCGCCCAGGGGGTGACCGGCTGCCCGGTGACGCCCGGCGTCTCCAAGGACGGCGACAGCCCGAACGTAGCCTTCCTGACCTCCATCACCAACGAAGGGACGGCTTCCCACGCGGGTGTCTACATCCTCTCTTCGGTCGGCTACTCCGGAACGAACAACGCCTTCTTCTTCGACGTGGCCCAGCCATTCAACGGCTCAGCCTTCCTGCCCGTGAGCGCCAGTCCGATTCCTCGTCCGCGGATCGGCTCATTCACGAACAACGGCGACGGAACGGCTACGGTGAATCTCAACTGGGACGCCGCGACCACCATCGATGACTGCTCCCAGAACGTTCTCGGAACCTGCGCCGACTTCCCGAACGGCACGCGACCCGTTCTGGATGGCTACTCGGTCTACGCGCTGACCGGGCCGTGCTCTTTGCAGCCGAGCACGAGCCGTGCGACCGCCTGGGGTGGTGCCTTGACGACCATCCCGGCCGGTCAGCTGTCGGCCTCCGTGAGGGTCCCCTTCGACGCAAGCGGAGCGAACTGCTCCTACCTGGCGCTGGGTCTGAGCTCCGGGGGCCATGCCGGGGCCGCGGTCTCCGGCCATGCCACTCTCACCACCGCCGACTGCGACAACGACGGCGTGCCGGATCCGGTCGACAACTGTCCCTGCGTCATCAACCCGAGCCAGTTGGACAGCGACGGCGACGGCATCGGGGACGCTTGCGACAACTGCCCCACCATGGTCAACAAGAATCAGAGTGATGGCGACCATGATGGGGTCGGCGATGCCTGCGACAACTGCCCGGCCGTCGCCAATACGAACCAGGCCGATGGCGACCACGACGGCATCGGCGATGCCTGTGACAACTGCCCGGCTGTCGCCAATACGAACCAGGCGGATGGCGACCAGGACGGTGTCGGCGACGTCTGCGACAACTGCCGCTTCGTGGCCAACACCAACCAGGCCGATCGGGACAGCGACACCTTCGGCGACGCCTGCGACAACTGCCCTGCGATCGCGAACCCCAACCAGGCGGACCGCGACGGAGACGGCGTGGGTGACGTCTGCGACAACTGCCCGAACAACCCGAACTCCGACCAGGCGGACCGCGACCATGACGGCGTCGGTGACGTGTGCGACCCGTGTCCGACCTTCCCGAACGTCACCGATTGCACCCAGAAGGTCGTCGCGGAGTGCATCAGCTTCACGAGCACCGCCGGCAAAGGCTCGGGCACCGTGAGCTTCAGGACGCAGTTCGAGACCGATCTGGTCGGGTTCAACGTGGTGACCATTGACGGGAAGGGTACACGCGTCCAGCAGAACCCGACCCTGATCCGCTGCGAAGAGTGCGTCAACGGCAACGGGCACATCTACTCATCCATCATCCCGAAGCACAAGAGCGGTCACAACATCTTCATCGAGATGTTGCGGCTGAACGGCACCGTTCAGACTTTCGGCCCGGCCGTGAGGGACTGCATCCCCTGAGCGGTCGACCGTAGCCCCGATTGAGGTCCTGGAGGACGGCGAGGCGCCTCGCCGTCCTCTTTTTTTGGGCGCCGTGAGGCCGCTCCGAAGCCGATCCCGTCCCAGGCGCGCAGCGCCAGGCCGCGGGTCGGCCGCACGGTCCAGACGCGCAGCGGCACTTTCAGGTGGGACCAATCCGGTCTGCCGATGCCGCGCACGCGTCCCAGAATCGTCAGCGCCGGCAGCAATCTCAGGGCGGTGGACAGTGCCATCGCGGCGAGGTAGCCCGGCCCGCCTTGCCCATTCACAACGTTCACGACCGCGCCGCCGAGAAGCGACCCGCCGATCAGCACACCCCCATCCACGACGTTGAACCAGGCGACCTGCCGCTCCCTGGCGCGTGTGGTCTGGAGAATCGACGACGCCTGCGCCAGCTCGAACGCGCCCCAAACGAGCCCCGAGTATGCCTGCGCGGCAAGGATCCACCAGGGGCTGCGCGACAGCAGCCACAGCGCCGGAACGGGGGCGACCAGCCAGCCGGCCGTCCTCAGGAGAGGCCCGGGGCCGGTGCGATCGGCGACACGTCCCCAGAGCCGTATGGTGCCGATCTTGACGACAGCCGGGACGGCGATCAGCGCCCCGACGAGCAGGTAGGAGAACCGGAGCTCCTTCAGCATGTACGGCACGAAGAACGGGCTGGACACGTAAGTCGCCAGATGCAGGCTCCAGAGGTACACGGCCAGGCGGCGCGTCTTGCGCGAGGCGCGCGCCGGTTTGAGATGGAACGGGCGGCTGCGCTCCAGGGCGACCCGGTCGGGGTCGGGGAGCCGCACCAAGAGGACCGTGCCGATCGCCCGCACCAGGGCAGCCACGACGAAGATGAGCGCGAAGCCGGCGCCTTCCCTCCCCCGGCCGGTCATGTACGACAGGAGGGCCCCGCCGCTCAGGATCGCCGCCAGCGCCCCCGTGGCCTGGGCGGCGCCGCGCAGCCCGAAGAACCAGCCGTGCTGTGTGCGCGGCACAAGGGAAGAGACCAGTGACGTCCAGGCCGGCACGACCAGCCCGCCGCAGCCCCAGGCGAGGAACGCCACTCCGATCAGCACCGCCACCGACCACGGATGGGGAGCCCGCAGACAGAGGCCGAGCGAGGCGTAGCCGATGGCCTGGGCCGTCCAGGCGCGCGCCAGCAGGCCTCGCGAGCCGCCGGCGGAGGCGCGACGCGCCAGGATCTGCGCCGCCGAAGTCGCGGCGGTCGGCAGCGTGGCAACCAGACCGAGCGCCAGGCCGCCGGCTCCCAGCAGCAAGGCGTAGGCGCCGAGGTAAGTCTCGCCCAGACCCTGAGCCAGCGCCTGGAACGAACCCTCCAGGGCGAGCCGCCGTCCTCCGGGGACTTCGACCGCCGTTCTACCCGAGGCTTCCACGCTGAGAGGCAATCTAGGGCTCGCAGCCACGGGCGGCAAGCGACTGTGGTAGCGTGTGACCTCGTCCAGAGAGGGTCACCCATGCGACTGTCAGCTTGCGCGGCAGCCCTGCTCCTGGCGCTCGGATGCCGCGCGCCAGGCCGCGGCTCCGCAGTCACGGGACCGCAGGCCCCTGTCCGGCCCGGAGTGCAGGACGGCTCCGTCCCGTCCGCCGACGGCGTGCCGATTCATTACCACGCGGAGGGCGATGGCTCCCCCGTCCTGGTTTTCGTTCATGGCTGGTCGTGCGACGGGAGCTACTGGTCGGAGCAGGTCCGGTCGTTCAGCCCCCGGCATCGCGTCGTGACGATCGATCTGGCAGGCCACGGGGCGTCGGGAAGGGGCCGAAGGGAGTGGACCATCCCCGCCTTTGCCGAAGACGTCCGCGCGGTGATCGAGACCCTCCACCTGGAGCGGGTCGTCCTCGTGGGCCACTCCATGAGCGGTGAGGTCATCCTCGAAGCGGCGCGACTGCTGCCCGATCGCGTCATCGCACTCATCCCGATCGACACGCTGAGCGACGTCACGTGGAAGCCCGGCAAGGAGATCGATGATCTCCTGGAGTCGATGCGCCGGGACTTCCCGGGAGCCACTCGGGAGTTCGTGAAGGGGATGTTCCCGCCCGGCGCCGACCCCGATCTCGTCGAGAGAGTCGCGTCCCGGATATCGGGGGCGCCCCCCGAGATCGCCGTGGCGGTCCTGCGTGCGGTCTTCTCGTTCGATTCCGCCGCCGCCATGGCCCGCGTCCGGCAGCCGATCCGGGCCATCAACGCGGCCACCTACCCCACGCAGGTGGAGACCAACCGGCGTTACGCTCCGCAGTTCGGGGCCGTCATCATCCAGGGCACCGGCCATTTCCCGATGCTCGAGCGGCCCGAGGAATTCAACCGGCTCCTGGCCGAGGCGCTCGCGGACCTCGCTCCGACACGCCCATGAAGGTCGCCGTCAGCGGCTCCAGCGGACTGGTCGGATCGGCGCTCGTTCCGCATCTCACGGTCGGCGGGCACCAGGTGGTCCGACTCGTCCGCTCCCGGGCGGCGCGTCGAGGGGAGATCGCCTGGAATCCGGATGCCGGGACGATCGACACCGCCGCGCTCGAAGGGTTCGGCGCGATCATCCACCTGGCGGGCGAGAGCATCGCCGACGGCCGCTGGACGGAGGCGAAGAAGAACCGCATCCGCGACAGCCGCGTCGGCAGCACCCGGCACCTCGCGGCGGCGATCGCGGGGCTGTCGCGACCTCCCCAGGTCCTGGTGTGCGCTTCGGCGATCGGCTACTACGGCGATCGCGGCGACGAGCCGCTGAAGGAGGACAGCCCTCCCGGAGACGGCTTCCTGGCCGGTGTCTGCCGCGCCTGGGAGGGGGCCGCCGAGGCGGCCGCGCGCAAAGGCGTGCGCGTCGCGCACCATCGTTTTGGCATGATCCTGAGTCCCGCGGGCGGCGCCCTCGCCAAGATGCTCCTGCCGTACCGGCTCGGCGCCGGCGGCCCGATCGGCACGGGCCGGCAGTACGTGTCCTGGATCACCCTGGACGACGTGCTGGGCGCCATCGGCCACGCGCTGGCCACGGTGACACTGCGGGGGCCGGTCAACACCGTCTCCCCGCACCCCGTCACCAACCGGGAGCTCGCCCGGGCCCTCGGCCGCGTCCTGCACCGGCCCGCGGTCCTGCCGATGCCCGCCTTCGCGGCACGCCTCGTGTTCGGCGAGATGGCGGACGCGCTTCTGCTCTCCAGCCAGCGCGTCGAGCCGGCGCGTCTGCTCGCCTCGGGTTACCGTTTTCTCCATCCCGATCTGGAGCCGGCCCTGCGCCACCTGCTCGACAGGGTGGCGTCCTGAGAGGTCATGTCGATGCCGCCGGGCGAGGAGTTCAAGCGTTTCGAGCACGCAGGATGGGAGAGGGCGGCGCCGCATTACGAGGCCTGCTGGGCGAGCCTGACCTCGCATTTCGTCTCCCCGCTGATCCAGGCGGCCGCGGTCGGTCGCGGCCAGCGCGTGCTCGATGTGGCCTGCGGGCCCGGACTGGTATCCGAAGCCGCGAGCCGTCTCGGCGCCGTCACGACCGGCCTCGACTTCTCGCGCCGGATGGTGCTGCGGGCCCGCGAACGTCATCCGCAGCTCGAGTTCCTGGAGGGCGACGCGGAGCGGCTGCCGTTCGACGGCGCCGGCTTCGACGCGGTGCTCATGAACTTCGGAGTCCCGCACCTGGCAAGGCCGGAGGAGGCGCTCCGCGAGGCGCTGCGCGTGCTGCGGCCAGGCGGCCGCTTCGCGTTCACCGTCTGGGCCGACCCGAAAGACAACCCGGGAGCCCGGATCATGTCCGAGGCGATCGACACCCACGCGGACCTTCGGGTCGATCTCCCCGAGGGCCCGCCGCGCTATCCGCTCTCCGACGCGCATCAGTGTCGCGAGGCGCTCGCCACCGCCGGCGCCGATCCGACGTCCTTCGCCTTCGTCTCTCTCACCGCCGCCTGGCGCGTTCCGACGCCGTCCTTTCTGTTCGAGGCGGAACGGGACGGCGGAGTCCGGACGGCGGGTGTCTTAGCCCGCCAGACGGCCGAACGCCTGGCGGCCATCCGCTCCGCGGTCGAACGTGCGGTCGCGCAACACGCCGTCCCGGGAGGGTTCGCGATTCCAATGACGGCCCACGTCGTGTCCGCCGCGCCCGTCCGGCGGGGTTGACACCCCCCAACGGGAGCCCGGTCGGCCTGCCCGGATCCGGCACGGGGCCGTCCCACGAGCGAACACCAAGCTCATTCCCTCTGTTCGGTCCTGATGGAAGATCTCGTTGAGATACCGTGGGTTGCGCCATGCGTCCCGGCTGGTATGGATCTCGCTCTAGGTTCGGGAACTTCGGGATAACGGGAGCCAGATAAGGAGAGCCGGACCGTGGACATGCCGCGCCAGACCAACAAGCGCAGACGGACTCTCACCCGCACGCTGTACGGCGTGGGTGGTGTGACCGTGCTCGCGGGGATCACTCTGGGCCTGTCACACCTCAAGCCGGCCGCGCCGTCCGTGTCGCGAGCCACCGTCCTGGTGGATACGGTGAAGCGGGGACCGATGGTCCGCCAGGTGCGCGGACTCGGCACGCTGGTCCCCGAGGAGATCCGCTGGATCCCCGCCGCGACCGAGGGGAGGGTGGAGCGGATCCTAATCAAGCCGGGAACCGCGGTGAAGACCGAGTCGGTCATTCTCGAGCTGAGCAATCCCGAGCTGGAGAGCGCCGCCATGGACGCCGGGTGGCAGCTCAAGGCGGCGGAGGCCGACGACGCCAACCTCAAGGTGAAGCTGCAGAGCCAGCTCCTCGACCAGAAGGCGGCGTACGCGACGGTGCAGGCGAACGCCAAGCAGGCCCGTCTGCAGGCCGAGGCCGACACCGAGCTGGCGAAGCACGGTCTCATCTCCGATCTGCAGATGAAGCTGTCCACCTCGCGCGCCGAGGAGTCGGCCATCCGCCAGGAGCTCGAAGAGAAGCGTCTGGAGATCGCCGTCGAGTCGATGCAGGCCGAGCTGGCGGCGCAGGAGGCGCGGCTCGAGCAGCTGCGCGCCCAGGCCGATCTGAAGCGCAGCCAGGTGCGCCAGTTGCGGGTGCGCGCCGGCATCGACGGGGTGCTGCAGCAGCTTCCGGTCGAGGTCGGGCAGCGCATCGCACCGGGCGGCACGCTCGCCAAGGTCACCGTACCGGGGCGCCTGAAGGCCGAGCTGAAGATCGCCGAGACCCAGGCGAAGGACGTCCAGATCGGCCAGCGCGCCTCGATCGACACGCGCAACGGCCTCGCCGAGGGAACGGTGTCGCGCGTCGACCCGGCGGTGTTGAACGGCACCGTCACCGTCGACGTCGCGCTCGCCGCCACGCTCCCGAAGGGGGCGCGGCCCGACCTGAGCGTCGAGGGGACGATCGAGCTGGAGCGCCTGGACGACGTACTGTACGTCGGGCGTCCGGCCTTCGGCCAGGAGCAGAGTGTCGTCGGGATGTTCAAGCTGGATGGCGACGGCGGCGGCGCGGCCCGGGTGCAGGTCAAGCTCGGCCGTAGCTCCGTGAATCGAGTCGAGATCCTCGACGGTTTGAACCCCGGCGACCAGGTGATCCTGTCGGACACCTCGGCCTGGGACGCTTTCGATCGCCTGCGTCTGAACTGAAACACACACGTGGAGAGCTCATGAGCGCAAACGGCCGCCCGCTGATCCATCTCGAGGCAGTGACCAAGGTCTTCTACACCGATGAGGTGGAGACGCACGCCCTGTCGACCATCCACATGGAGATCCAGAAGGGGGAGTACGTCTCGATCGCCGGCCCGTCGGGGTGCGGCAAGTCGACCCTGCTGTCCCTGCTCGGACTGCTCGACTCCCCCACGGAGGGAAAGTACTGGCTGGACAGCCAGCAGGTCGCCGATCTGTCGCTCGCCGATCGCGCCCGCATCCGTAATCTCCAGATCGGGTTCATCTTCCAGAGCTTCAACCTGATCGGGGACCTGACCGTGTTCGAGAACGTCGAGCTGCCGCTCACCTACCGCGGCATGAAGGCGGCGGAGCGGCGCCGGCGCGTGGGCGAGGCGCTCGAGAAGGTCGGCATGGCCCACCGCGCCCGGCACCTGCCGAGCCAGCTCTCGGGCGGCCAGCAGCAGCGCGTGGCAGTGGCCCGCGCCGTCGCCGGCGACCCGCTCATCCTGCTGGCCGACGAGCCGACTGGCAACCTCGACTCGAAGAGCGGCGAGGCGGTGATGGAGCTGCTGCGCGATCTGCATCGCAACGGCGCCACCCTCTGCATGGTCACGCACGACCCGCGGTACGCGCGGCACGCGCAGAGAACCATCCACCTGTTCGACGGCCGCATCGTGGAGGAGAGCGCCGCCGTCGCGGCCTCCTGATCCGCCCCCCCGACGGGCGAAGGATCGCATCATGGACGACCGGCCCCCGGAACAACCTGACGGAGCGAGTGACCCGCGTGCGGATTCCGCTTCGCTCCCCGCGGGGATGAGCGGAACGCCGGGAGCCGGAGCCCGCCGGGGTGCGCCCGGCAGACCGGTCCTCGCCGGAGACCTCGCCGGGGCCCACAACCTGGTCCGAGAATAGCCCGTGGATGCGCTTCTCCAGGATCTGCGCTTTGCCCTGCGGATGCTCGTCAAGAACCCCGGCTTCACCCTGGTGGCTGTCCTCACGCTGGCGCTCGGCATCGGGGCGAACACGGCGATCTTCAGCGCCGTCAACGCCGTCCTCCTGCGCCCGTTGCCGTATGGCGATCCCCATCGCCTCGTCCTGCTGAACGAGGAGACCAAGCTGTTCTCCGGCATGTCGGTGGCCTGGCCGAACTATATCGACTGGCGCGACCAGAACCGATCGTTCGAGCCCCTGGCCGCCGTGCAGCCGGCGCAGCTCAACCTCACCGGGATGGACCGCCCCGAACGCCTCGGCGGCTGGAACGTCACTCACGACTTCTTCTCGATGCTCGGAGTGCGGCCGATCCTGGGACGGGATTTCCTGCCGGACGACGACCACGCCGGCGCGCGCCCGGTCGTCCTCCTCGGGTACGGTCTCTTCCAGAGACGGTTCGGCGCCGACCCGGGCGTGGTCGGCCGGACGGTCATTCTCAATGGGCATCCGAGCAGCGTTGTCGGTGTCCTGCCGGCCTCCTTCCGCTTCTATTACGGCGACGCCGACGTGTTCCGGCCGATCGGCCCGCTCGCCGACGCGCTCCAGGAGCGGGACGACCATGCCGGCATCTATGTCGTCGGCCGCCTGAAGCCGGGCGTCACGCTCGACGCGGCGCGCGTCGACATGGACACGATCGCCCGGCGGCTCGAGCGGGGATACCCGAAAACGAACACCGGCAACCGGGTGGCGCTGGCGCTCCTCGAGAACGACGTCGTGCACGGAATTCAGCCGGTGCTCCTCGTCCTGTCGGCCGCCGTCGGCTTCGTCCTGCTGATCGCCTGCGCCAACGTCGCCAGCCTCCTGCTGGCGCGCGCCACGGCGCGCGCCAGGGAGATCGCCATCCGGTGCGCCCTCGGAGCGGGCCGCCGCCGTCTGCTGCGGCAGGTGCTCACCGAGAGCTCGCTCCTGGCCCTCTTGGGCGGCGGGCTCGGGCTGCTCCTGGCCGCGTGGCTGACCGATCTCCTCCTGGGCATGGTGCCGTCGAGCGTGCCCCGGATCGACGAGCTGCGCCTCGACGCAACGGTCCTCGGCTTCACGCTTGTCCTGTCGCTGGTCACGGGATTGCTGTTCGGCCTGGCGCCCGCCTGGCAGTCCTGCCACGCCGGGGTCGCCGAGTCGCTGAAGGAGGGATCGCGCGGCTCGAGCGGGGGCCGGCGCCAGCAACGTTTCCGCAGCATTCTGGTGACCAGCGAGGTCGCCCTGTCGCTCGTGCTGCTGATCGGCGCCGGCCTCATGGCGCGCAGCTTTCTTCGCCTGCGGGACGTGGATCCGGGATTCCGTCCCGACGACCTGCTGAGCGCGCAGTTCGTCCTGCCGCAGACCGCCTACCCCGACGATGCGCGCATCCGCGTCTTCGCCGATCGTCTGCTGGATCGGGTGCGCGCTCTCCCCGGGGTCACGGCCGCCGGGCTGGTCAATCCCCTGCCGCTCAGTCTCGAGGGGTGGCAGACCGATTTCTGGACGGAGGACGGACCGGTGCCGGCGCGCGGCGAGGCCCCGTACTCGGACTACCACGTCGTCGCCGGGGACTACTTCAAGACGATGGGCATAAGGCTGATCCGGGGGAGGGTCTTTGGCGACACCGACAACGAAACGGCGCCGCCCGTCGCTCTGGTCAACGAAACCCTGGCCCGTCGTTTCTGGCCCGATCGCGATCCCGTCGGCCGGCGGATGCGGACGGGGTCGACCGATGCGCCCGGGCCCTGGATGACGGTCGTGGGCGTGGTGGCGGACGTGAAGCAGTACGGCCTCGACAGCGAGCAGAAGACCCAGTTCTATCGTCCGCTCCGCCAGCTCCCGTTGCGCCCCCTGAGCCTGGTGGTGCGCACCGCCGCCGACCCCGCGGGCTTGACGCCGGCCTTGCGCCAGGCGTTCGCTTCGGTCGACGCGGACCTGCCGATAAACAAGGTGCGGCCGATGGGTCAGCTCCTCGACGACGCCTCCGCTCCGAAGCGGCTGTCGTTTCTGCTTCTGGGGTCCTTCGCCGCCACCGCCCTCCTGCTGGCGGCGGTGGGCATCTATGGCGTGCTGGCGTTCTCGGTGGCGCAGCGCACGCAGGAGATCGGCATCCGCATGGCGCTCGGCGCGCGGCGTCGCGACGTGCTGTGGCTGGTGTTCGGACAGGGGCTGCGTCTGGCCCTCGCGGGCGTGGCCCTCGGCGTTGCGGCGGCGCTCGGGGTGACGCGTCTCATGTCCGGTCTCCTGTTCGGCGTCAGTCCCACCGATCCCGCCACCATGGCGGGGGTCTCGGCGCTGCTCCTGGGCGTGGCCCTCTTGGCCTCTGTCGTGCCGGCGCGCCGCGCCTCCCGGGTCGATCCGATGGTCTCCCTGAGGAGCGAGTAGATGGACGCACTGATCCGGATCCGGAACATCGAGAAATCGTACGCCCACGGCCCCGGGCGGACCTTCGTCCTGCGCCGCATCAGCCTCGATATCGAGGACGGGGACTTCGTGTCGATCATGGGGCCGTCGGGCGCCGGCAAGTCCACGCTGCTGCACA
>DAISWT010000011.1:0-12589 GCA_036826235.1 Acidobacteriota bacterium
GAAGCCGAGCACGAGCGAGCTGGTGGAGGCGGAGGCGGAGGCCACGCCGTTGTTGTTGGACTGCACACCTGGCGTCAGGTCCAGAAGCGAATAGACGTTGCGGTCGACGATCGGCAGGCTCTGGATCGCGGCGGCATCGATGGTCCGTGAGATGTCCGCGGTGGTAGTGTTGATATCGGCTGTCGCGGCCGCGACGGTCACCGGGGTCGCGGGACTCTCGATTGAAGACTCCACGGGCGATGCGTCGCACCCGCTCTTCGAGTTCAGCCACGCGGTCGAGCGGATCCAGGCCGCTCGGCGGGCAATCGATGACAGCGGAACGGAGGTTCTTCTCACCGCCCGGACCGAAGGATTCATCGTCGGACGTCCGGATCTCGACCAGACGCTGCGTCGGCTCACGGCCTACGCCGAGGCAGGAGCCGATTGCCTCTACGCGCCGGGCATCCGCCACCCGGCCGACATCGTGGCGGTGGTGAAGGCGGTCGCGCCCAAACCCGTGAACGTGCTGGTCGGCAGCGACTTTGCCACCGTGGCGGAGCTCGCCGGCCTGGGTGTGCGGCGGATCAGCGTCGGGGGCGCCCTGGCCCGCGCGGCCTGGGCCGGTTTCCTCCAGGCCGCGCAGGAGATCGCCGAGCAGGGGGCCTTCACGAGTCTCGCCCGTGCGGTCCCGTTCGCGGAAATCAACGGCTCATTCGCCTCGAAGTAACTGACGCCTGGCCGACGGGGCAGGCGCAAGACGCTTGTGGTCCCCTGACCGGCGGGGTATATTCCGACCGCCCGGGGGACCGTCATCGTCGTCATCACCCGCCGGGATTTCAGCGACTACCGACCGTGGATCTGCAGCCCGGACCGCGAAGTCCACCGCGGATCATCCGGGGCGCTTTATGAAACCACTCGCGCTCCGCCTTCGCAAAGAGAGTCTTCTCACGATTTTGTTGTTCTGCCTCTCTACCGCAGGCACCCTTGTGTTCTGCGAAACTGTGCTCCGCTTTGTGCTTCCTTCTGCACCTGGAAACGGTTACTACATCCGGCGACCTCACCTCAGAATAGTTTCACGCCGTATCAAGATGTCATGCCGGGCATATCAGGCGAGTCTGAGTTCAGTCTTCTAGTAGCGCGCGACCGAGCGGACGGCGACGGGACGACATCCCTCCAACAGTGGTAGGATCGCCGCCAACTCACGGGGGTGAAACATGAGAACGAGTCCTCTCCAGTTCGCCGTTTGCCTCGTCCTGTCGTCCGGGCTCGCGCTCGCGCAGGCGCCGGGCGAGAAACCGAAGCCGGGCCCGGAGCACAAGAAGCTCGGTTACTTCGTCGGCAAGTGGACCGCCGAGGCGGAGACGAAGCCGAATCCCTTCATGCCCGCGGGGAAGATGACGAACCACGACACGTGCGAGTGGTTCGAGGGCGGGTTCGCCGTGATCTGCCGCTCCGAGGGGAAGAGCCCGATGGGGCCGACGAAGGCGATCGGCATCCTGGGCTACAGCACCGAAGAGAAGGCCTACACGTATTACGCGGTCGACAATGGCCCCATGACCATGGCCTCCGTGCCCCGCGGCACGGTCGATGGCAGCAGCTGGGTCTACAACGACGAGGCGAAGATGGGAGGCAAGCTGGTGAAGTCGCGCTACACGATCAACCAGACGTCACCGACGAGCTACACCTTCAAGTGGGAGATGCAAGGCGAGGACGGCGCCTGGCAGACGATGATGGAGGGAAAGTCCACCAAGACGTCGTAGGAGCGCGCAGACCGCGATGAGTCGCGCGCTTCGGCTGGGCGGACCGTCCGCCCTCATCACCCTGTTCGCGCTCGCCAAACTGCTGCTGCATCTCGCCACCAGCCCGGGCTACGGGTACTTCCGGGACGAGTTCTATTACCTCGCCTGCGCCGATCACCTGGCGCCGGGCTACGTCGATCATCCCCCGCTCTCCATCTTCGTCCTGTGGGCCGTCCGGCGTACGCTCGGCGACACGCTGTTCGCCCTGCGCCTGATGCCGGCGGCGCTGGGGGCGGCGACGGTCGCGCTCGTCGGCCTGATGGCGCGGACGCTCGGCGGCGGAGGCTGGGCCGCCGCGCTGGCGATGACCGGAGCGCTGGTCGCCCCCGAATACCTCGCGCTGGACCACTTCTACTCGATGAACGCCTTCGACACTTTTTTCTGGGCCCTCGCCGCCTACCTGCTCATTCTCTTGATCGATGGCGCCGGTCCCCGGCTCTGGTTGCTTCTGGGTCTGGTGCTGGGTCTGGGCCTCGCCAACAAGATCAGCGTCCTGTGGCTGGGCGCCGGTCTCCTGGTCGGGATTCTTGCCTCGGCGGAGCGGCGATGGCTGGCGACCCCCTGGCCGTGGCTCTGCGGCGGTGTCGCCGCCGCTCTGTTCGCCCCGTACGTCCTCTGGGAAGTACGGCACGGCTGGCCGACCCTGGAGTTCATCCACAACGCCACGACCGAGAAGATGGCCGACGTCGCGCCACTCGACTTCCTGGTCGGGCAGATCAGGGTGATGCACCCGTTCACTTTGCCGCTCTGGCTGGGCGGTCTCGCCTGGCTCTTCTTCCATCCGACCGGCAAGAAGTACCGGCTTCTGGGCTGGACGTACCTCACCGTGTTCGTCATCCTGGCGCTCTCCGGCACCAGCCGGTCCGGCTACCTGGCGCCCGCCTATACTTGGCTGTTCGCCGCCGGCGGTGCAGGGGGCGAGAGGTTGCTCGAGCGGCCGCGTCTCGCCCGGCTGCGGCCGGCGGTGGCGGCGATCCTGCTCGCCGGCGGCGTCGTCGCGGCGCCGCTGGCGCTGCCGGTGCTGCCGGTCGAGACCTACATCCGCTACGCGCGCGTCCTCGGCGAGCGACCCGCGACCGAGGAACGCAAGGAGCTCGGTGACCTGGGTCAGTTCTACGCCGACATGCACGGCTGGGTCGCGATCGTCGGAGCGGTCGCCGAGGTCCACCGGCGCCTGCCGCCCGCGGACGCCGCGGCGGCGCGCATCTTCGCACCCGACTACGGCGTGGCGGGCGCCGTCGACCTGCTGGGCCGGAGGCAGGGCCTTCCGCCGGCGCTCAGCGGTCACAATAACTATTGGCTCTGGGGTCCGGGCGACTGGGACGGGCGGGTGTTGATCGTGGTCGGCAGCAGCGAGGAGCGACTGCGCGTCCTGTTCGATACGGTCGAGCGCGTCGCCACCATCGATTGCGGGCGCTGCATGCCCTACGAGAACCGGCGTCCCATATGGGTCTGCCGCGGACTCCGCGAGCCGGTGGCGGACGTCTGGGCGCGGGTCAAGCACTACGACTGAGGCCACGCGGCGGGTGGCTCGGCGCGTGACAGAACAATCGTGGAGGAGTTATCGATGACCGATGGTGACCCGTCGAAAGCCCTGATCGGCTCCTGCCTGTGCGGGGGCGTCCGGTTCGAAGTCCGCGGGCCGTTCCTGCGGGCGAACCATTGTCACTGCTCGCGCTGCCGCAAGCACTCGGGGGCGGGCGCGTCCACGCAAGGGCGCGTGCGCCGGGAGCAGCTCCGCATCCTCTCCGGTGAGGGCCTGGTGCGCACCTACAAGGCGGCGCCGGACGCCGCCGTCAAGGCGTTCTGCTCGGTCTGCGGATCGAGCCTGTTCGGCGGGGCCTATCCCGACGGCCCCGAGGTCGCGATCCGCTTCGGCGCGCTCGACGGCGACCCCGGCATCCGCCCGCAGTTCCGCATGTGGGTGGACTCGAAGGCCCCGTGGGACACCCTCACCGACGACCTTCCCCGGTACGCCGAGGGATGGTCGCCCGCGGCGAGGCCCAAGGCGCGTCCGTAGGGCCCCGGCTTGCGGGTAACGGTGATGTGGTTGTGCCTGGCTCGTTATGGTATATATTGGTATATACCATGTTGCTGTTGCGGGTGGCCACGGCCCTCGATCAGTCGCGCGTTCCATACGCGCTGGTCGGTGGTTACGCCGTCGCGCTTCATGGCGCGGTGCGGGGCACCGTGGACGTCGACCTCGTCATTCGACTCCGGGAGGCCGACTTCCGGCGGACGGAGAAGGCCCTGAATACCCTGGGGCTCCAGTCGCGATTGCCGGTGACGGCGTCCGAGGTTTTCCGGTTCCGGGAGGAGTACGTGCGCAACCGGAACCTGCGGGCCTGGACGTTCGTCAACCCCTCGCGGCCCTCGGAAATCGTGGACGTGATCCTCACCGATGATCTTGCCCGCATGGACGTCAGGAAGATCAGGATCCAGAATCAGATCGTCAGGGTCGCCTCCATCGCCGATCTCATCCGGATGAAGCAGGGGACCGGAAGGCCCCAGGATCGGGAGGACGTCAGGGCCCTCAAGAGGCTGCTGTGAAAAAGACCACGCCGCGTCCCGTGCAGTTTTTCTCCGACGATTATCTGGAACGGTGTCGGGCCATGAAGCCGGCGGAGGTGCTCGATTTCCTGGAGAATTTCCGTCTGCTCCATGGCCGCGCCTCCTGCAGGAGCCGGCTGATCAGTCTCAAGGTGCCCGAGCACCTCCTCGGTGCCTTTCGAGGACGATGCCGTCTGGAGGGAGTGCGGTACCAGACGCAAATCAAGCGGCTGATGAGCGACTGGCTGCGAACAGCGAACGGCGTGCAGGACGAGACCGGTCCGGTGTCGATCTGACGTTGACACCAAGTCGGCGGTCTGAGGTATAAGCAAGGGGTCGATGCGCCTGGACGCCCCCATGAAGACTCTGTTGTTCCCCGCGATCCTGGTCGCAGGCGTCGCGCTCGCCGGCTGCCATCAGGCCGGCCCCGGTGCAGATTCCGCCAAGCCCTCCACGACGCTTCCCGACGCCGCGCAGGGAGCCCGAGACCAGACCACGCCCGGCCAGAACGCGGCCCCGGCCGGTGCGAAGGTCCGGCGTCTGGTCTCTCGGGACCGACCGAAATGGCCGGACCCGTGGCCGCCGGGTTGCAACAGGGCGATCTCCGTGGCGGCCGATGTGCTGCCGAATGGCAAGGTGGAGAGCGCGTGGGTGACCAAATCCGCCTGTCCCGACGTCGACGCTCTGGCCATCAAGTGGTTCCAAGGGGCGAAGTTCGAGCCGGACCCCGCCGCCAAGGGCGCCGAGACGCAGACCATCCTCGTGAACTGGACCTTTGACGCTCCGTGAGGGTCGAACGGGAGGGCCGCCTCCTCCGGCGTGGCCTTTACGCTCTCCTGCTTCTTCTGGCCGTAACCGCCGGGCCCCCGGCCCTCCACTTGGCGCGCGTGGCGATGCGCGACCCGGCGGCCCGGCCCGCCGTCGCGGACGGATTCGTCGACGACGCCAGCCGGCTCGACTCGATGTCCGTCACCCGGATCGTCCGGGTCCCGGCAGATCCCGACGCGGCCGTCGCAGCGATTCGCGGGGCGCTCGCCCTGGCGCGAACGCGGGGCGTGGGCGTCTCGGTCGCCGGAGCCCGCCATGCCATGGGCGGCCAGGCGATCGCGCGGGACGGCATCGTTCTCGACATGCTCGGCCACGACCGGATGGATCTGGAGCAAGGCACGACGACTCTCCACGTCGGGTCGGGGGCCCGCTGGAGCGAGGTGATCCCCTATCTGGAGACGCGGGGACTCTCCATCGCCGTGATGCAGTCGAACAACGTCTTCTCGGTCGGCGGATCCGTCAGCGTCAACTGTCACGGATGGCAGCCCGGGCACGCGCCGATCGCCTCGACGGTCCGTGCCTTTCGTCTGGTCAGGGCCGACGGGACCATGGTGCGATGCAGCCGGGAAGAGAACCGCGAGCTGTTCTCCCTCGCGCTCGGGGGCTACGGGCTCTTTGGAGTCATCCTCGACGTGGACCTCGAGGTGGTCCCGAACGCCGCCTACCGGTCCCGGCGGTTCATCGTGCCCACTCAGGACTACGTCGCGACCCTCGAGGAGAGCGCTCTCCACCGGCACGGGATCGGAATGGTCTATGGCCGGCTGAGCGTCTCCCCCGGCTCTTTCCTCGAGGAGGCTATCCTCACGGTCTTCCAGGACGCGCCCGATCTCGCCGTTCCCGCCCTGGCCAGTCCCGCCATGGGCGGGATCAAGCGCCTGGTGTTTCGCGGCTGCGCCGGCAGCGACTACGGCAGGTGGCTGAGGTGGACGATCGAACGGGAGTTCGGAGAGTACCTGACGCAGCGCGTCTTTTCACGCAACCAGCTGCTGAACGAGGACCTGGCGGTGATTGTTTTCAGTGATCCGGCGACCACCGAGATCCTGCAGGAGTATTTCGTTCCGTTCGATCGCTTCACGGACTTCGTGGGCCGGGCCCGTCAGATCCTCCGCCGCCACCGCGCGGACCTTCTGAATGTGACGGTGCGTGACGTCGAGGCCGATACCGACACCTTCCTGCGCTATGCCGGCGGCCCGATGCTCGCCATCGTGATGCTGTTCGACCAGCCGACCACGCCGGAGGGCGACATCGGCATGCGGGACCTCACGCGCGATCTCATTGATCTCTCTTTGAGCGATGGTGGCCGCTATTACCTGCCGTACCGCTTGCACGCCACGCGGGAACAGTTCCGGGCAGCCTATCCGATGGCCGGGCAGTTCTTCCGGCTGAAGCGCGAGTACGACCCCGACGACCTGTTCCGCAACGAGTTCTACAGGATGTACGGCGGACCCGACCGGGATGCCCCGGCCGCCGGATCGATCCTGAGCGAGCCGCCGCCCGCGCCCGACCCGAGCCGGGACTATCTCTTCTACCTCCACGGCCGCGTCGTTCAAGAACAAGGTCGCAAGGCAGTCAGCCCGGAATACGGGCCCTACGAGTACGACGCGATCCTCCGCGGTCTCGCCTCGGCCGGGTTCGTGGTCATCAGCGAGGTGAGGCCGCGGGGTACCGAGGCGCCGGTCTATGCCGAACGGGTCGTGGGACAGATCCGGCGACTGCTCGATGCGGGCGTCCCGCCGCGACAGATCACGGTCCTGGGCGCCTCCATGGGGGGCTTCATCGGCATGCTGGTGTCGAGTCGCCTGCCGGTCGCCAACATCGGCTACGTCCTGATGGGCACCTGCGACGCCGAAATGCGTCGGACGCTCCGGGGCGGGCTGCACGGCGATGTCCTGTCCGTCATCGAGGCGAGCGACGACGCGGGCGAAAACTGCACGCCCGCGCTCGCGACTGACGGAGCCGCCGGCCGGCACGCGGAGGTTCGGATCGACACGGGCCTGCGCCACGGCTTCCTGTACCGGGCGCTCCCGGAATGGATGGGACCGGCCATCAGGTGGGCCCGGGAGCGCCGCATTGAGGAGGCCGCAGCGTTCCGCTCCCCGCTCAAGGCGACCCCGAAGAGACGGGCGTGCCATCCTGGACATCGAACGCGTCCAGCCAGACCCAGGGACCGGCCGAACCTACGCCCGAATTGCCGGTGACTTGCACCACCAGGCTGTGGGTTCCGGGCTGCAATCCATCGATCGAGTACAGCACCGCCTGCTCCTGACCCGGAGAGGCGTAGGTGTCCACGCTCTCACTGAAGTGACCATCGAGATAAACCGAGGCGATGCCCGACCACTCGTCGCGATAGCCGATCCAGCGGATCCCGGTGCCATCGAACGTCACGCTCACGGAGGCCTCAGGGTCGGCGGAGAGCGCGGCCGTCCCGCCGCTGTGCCCGTCCGAGGCGTTGGTGTACCACTGGCCGCTGTAATCGAGGACGGTGGTGTCGCTGTCTTCGATACGCCCCGCTCCGGGCGTGGGAGTGGGTGTCGGCGTGGGTGTCGGCGTCGCGGTGGGAGTAGGCGACGGCTCGGCTCCGATCACGTCGAACGCGTCGACCCACACCCAGGCCTCTGCCGACTGCGGGCCGTGGGTCCCGGTCACCTCGACGACGATGGTGTGCGCGCCGTCGGCCAGACCCTCGGCGTCGAAGAGCACCGCCTGGTATTGCCCCGACGAAGCGTAGGTATCCACTGTTCCGGCCGGAAGGCCGTCGAGGTAGACATTGGCGACGCCCGACCATTCGTCGCGGTATCCGATCCATTTCACGCCGGTGCCGTTGAACGACAGAGCCGCTCGGGAGTAGCGGCCTGACGCGAAGATCGCCGACCCGCCGCTGTGCCCCGTCGAGCCGTTCGTGTACCAGTTCCCGCTGGTGCGGACGGCCGGGTCGCTTTCCTCGACGCGTCCCCCGCCGGGGAACGGACCGGGCTGCGGCGGCGAGTCGTCGGCGATCCGTGTGACGAACGCGTCGGTGTTCCCTCCATAGACAGGCTGCCAGGATCTCACGATGAGGTAGTCGCGGGAGGCCGTGGTCCCGACCACCGTCACCGATCCGGAGGGATCCACGGCGACCCCGTTCCCGGTGTCATAATCGCTGCCACCGAGAAAGCTGGAATAGATCAGACCCGAACCGGCCGGGTCGAGCCTGGCGATGAAGCCGTCGGTCGGGTACACGGGACCTCCACCGAAATTCGGCTGAATCGCGCGGGCGGTCGGGAAGTCGGGCGATTCGGTCGACCCGGTGACGAAGGCGGAGCCCTGGCTGTCCACGGCGATTCCGCGGCCCCAGTCGCTGGCGCCGCCGCCGAGGTACGTGGAATAGACGAGGCGGGACCCGGTCGGGTCGAGCTTGCTGACGAACGCGTCGCGCCGGAACGTGGCGCTGCTACTGACGGACCCGGCGTAAAGCGTGGAGGGATCGTTGGGGTCGATCGCGAGCGATGCGATCGATCGGCTAGGAAGTCCGCCGTTCACGGCGGACCAGCTCGCCGCGCCGTCGACGCTCTTGAAGACCCCGCCCTGCTGGGTGCCGGCATACAGGACGCCCGCGTTCGCCGGGTCGATAGCCAGGGCCCGGACATCCAGGTTGCCGAGCCCGCGGTTCACGGCCACCCAGCCGCCTCCGCCGATGATCGACTTGTAGACGCCACCGGGCGTGTTCCCCCCGGTCCCGGCGTAAACCGTCGAGGTGTTCAGGGGATCGACGGCCAGCGCGAAGACGTCCAGAGGAGGGGCGCCGCCCGGAGGGCCGCCGGTGGACCCCCACGTCGCTCCCCCGTCCAGTGTTTTGTACACGCCCCCGCCCGAGGGGGAGGCGCGCAGCGTGCCGGCATAGGCCACCAGCGGGTTCGTTGGATCGGCCGCGAGCGAGAAGGGGACGCGATCGACCAGCGGCGCGTAGCTCCAGCTGGCAGCACCGTCCCGGCTCGTGGCGATCGCCGAGGGAATTCCGGCATACAGATTCACCGGGGGCACGAGATTGAGCGACGTGGCCACGACCCAGACCGTCGGGTCCGGTTTGGATGAGTCGGGGGCCGCCCAGTTCGCGCCGCCGTCGGTGCTCTTGAACAGACCGCCGCCCCGCGTCCCGGCATAGAGAACCCTGGAATCCTGGGGGTCGATCGCCAGGGAGGTGACCGGGACGGAAGGCAGGCCGGAGGCGGCGGCGTTCCAGCTCCCGCCGCCGTCCGTGCTCTTGAACAACACCGTCGTGTAATCCCTTTGCGCGACGGCGTAGATCGTGGACGGGCTGGCCCGGTCGATCGCCAGGGCCGTGACGCCCATGCTATCCGGCCCGTTCGTGCTCCAGCTCTGCCCGCTATCCGTGCTCTTGTACACCCCGGCGGAATCCCGGCTGTGAGCCTGCATCGGATTGGCGGTCGGGAAATCGATCGACTGCGTCCAGCCCGTCACGTAGCAATTGCCCGCGGGATCCTCCGCCACGGCTTCACCCACGTCGGTGGAGCTGCCTCCGAGGTAGGTCGAGTAGAGAAGCGCGGAGCCGTCCGCTTCCAGCCTGGCCACGAAGGCATCGGCCCCGGGGACATGCGGCCCGAGCGGGTTCACGGTCGGGAAGTTCATGGATCCGGTGAATCCGGTGACGCAGGCGTGGCCGGCGGCGTCCACCGCGATGCCATGTCCCTCCTCCTCGGTGGTGCCGCCGAGATAGGTCGAATAGAGAAGCGACGCGCCGGACGCGTCGATCTTCGCGATGAACGCATCCTCGTCGTATCGAGTGCCGCCCATCGCCGGTTGCAGGGCGCGCACCGTCGGGAAATTGGTGGAATAGGTCCGCCCCGTCAGGTAGGCATTTCCATCGGCGTCGACCGCGATGCCCAGAGCTGCGTCCTGGGTGCTGCCACCCAGGTACGAGGAATACTGAAGGGACGATCCGGTCGGGTCCAGCTTGGCGACGAAGGCATCCGTTCCGCCGCCCATCACCGGCTGGAGCGGGTTCACCGTTGGAAAATTGGTCGACCAGGTCTCCCCTGTCACGTAGGCGGCGCCGGTGGCGTCGACGGCGATGCCATAGCCTTCCTCCTTGCTGCCGCCGCCCAGGAAGGCGGAGTAGACCAGCCCCGTTCCCGAGGGATCCAGCTTGGCCACGTAAACGTCCGGGCTGTTCCTGAAGGCGGGCGGCGTCGCGCCCCCTGCGGGAAAGGCCGCCGAGGACGTCTGCCCCGTCAGGTAGGAGTTCCCGGCATCGTCGACGGCGACCGCATTGCCGGTCTCGTAGCCGCCTCCTCCCAGGTACGTGGAGTAGACGAGGACGGGATCGATCACGAGGGACCGCGAGGGATCGTAGGCGCGCCGGTCGACCGAAAAACCGACCGAGGCGGGTCCCTGCAGCACGTACTTCCCCGGGATCACGCTCCGGCGGCCGTCGACTTCCTGATAGACGACAGGGGCATGCTGCATGATCTCGCCCCGACCCACGGGAAGAATCAGGTTTCCGTGCGGGTCGAGACGCAGCTTCCCCGTCCCCTCGAAGCCGATCCGCACCGTGGCGGGGTCGGCGCCGGGGGCCACGACTAGGTCGTACTCGAGGCGGCCCTGGCGCCCGTGGAACTGCATGTCGATCCCCGGATAGAGGTTCGTGTAATTCACCCGCGCGTACTGCGCGACGTCCGCCCGCCAGCGGTGCGGGTCGTTCCCCACGAAGTAGTTGCTGCGGCCGGGCAGCGGGTCGAGGCCGACTATGGCCGGCTCGGGGAGCCTCCCGAGAAGACGCATCCGCACGACCCGGGCGCGGTGCTCCTCCTCCCGTCCGCGCGCGGCACGGCCCACCGCCTCCTTCCGGTCGGCCCGCCCCGGTTCCTCGAGCACCAGGACCGATTCATCCCGAGCAAGAAAGAGGGAAAAGCCGCGACCACGCGCCAGGAAGCGGACACGCGAGTCGGTCTGTCCCTGGTTCGCTTCAAACGCCAGCGGCAGTCGGTCCAGCGCCTTCGCCGTAGGCGGCGAGGCAGCCTGAGGGCGGGGACCTCCGTCGGCGACTGGACTCTTGTGGACGGCTGCCACAACCAGCAATACGGCCAGGGGGCTCGAGAGGATTGCGTACCGGAGGTTGCGTCTCATCTCACCTGCTCCTGTTGCATGCATGATTGAAACAAGACCCTCACCCGCAACGTCAGCGTGGAAAGTACGGAAGGTCCGGAACCTGAACAATCGGGCGGAACCCTCAAACGAACGCCGGGGATTCCCGGTGCCACGCTCCGGGAAAGTCTGTCCCCCCGTCCGCGTTCCCTTGCGCGTCGCCGGGCCCCGCCGTCCCCCGCGGCCGTATAATCACCGGGTCTCTCAGCGGCTCAAGGCCACCCCGAGGAGGACGCATGCCTGATGTCACCGTGAAGCGGTTCGACGAACTCGAGAGTTATCACGGCCAGTTCCTGTACGCGGGCAGGGGTCTCGGAGTGACCGCCTGGGGCATGAATGTCCTGAAACTGCCGCCGAACTGGCCGGACTACCCGGATCACGATCACGCGAAGGAAGGCCAGGAGGAGGCCTACGTCGTGCTGCAGGGAAGCGCGCGCTTGAGCGCCGGCGGCAAGACCTGGGATCTCCTGCCGGGAATGCTCGTCCGCGTCGGCGCGAGCCAGAAGCGCAAGATCGTGCCGGGGCCTCAGGGCGTGACGATCCTCGCCCTTGGCGGGACGCCCGGCAAGGCGTACGAGCCGCCCGCGCATTCCAAGTCGGCGAAGTAGCGGCCGTGTCACAGGTGACGGCGTGAGCGGGATCCGCGTTCTCCTGTTGCTCGCCCTCGCCGGCCTGGGGCTCTGTTTCGTCGTTATCTTTCTCAAGGATCTCCTCGTCATGAGCCGGAGCCGCGGGCGCGGCCCGGGGGTCCCGGAGTTTTCCTGGTTGCCGAATTGGCGCGAGACCGCCACGGGCTTCGTCACGACGTTTTTCGATACCTTGGGCATCGGCAATTTCGCCACCACGACCGCCCTGTTCCGCGCTTGGCGTCTCGTCCCCGATGAGCGGATTCCAGGCACTCTCAACGTCGGGCACACGGTGGCAGCGGTCCTGGGCGCGTTCATCTTCATTCAGCTCGTCCCCGTCGCCACGTCGACCCTCGTCCCGATGATCGCGGCGGCCATGCTTGGCGCCTGGCTCGGCGCCGGCATCGTCGCGGGGCTGTCCCGCTACCGGGTCCGAGTGGGCATGGGCGCCGCCCTGCTCGCCGCGGCGATCATCATGACGCTCACACAGTTGAAGCTTCTTCCCGGCGGCGGCTCGGCGCTGGGTCTTCAGGGACCCTCAATCGACCTGGCCGTGGCCGCGAACTTCGTCCTGGGGGGCCTGATGACCCTGGGCATCGGTCTGTACGCGCCCTGCATGATCGTCGTCAGTCTGCTCGGGATGAACCCGCAGGCCGCCTTTCCGAT
>DAISWT010000011.1:12684-18758 GCA_036826235.1 Acidobacteriota bacterium
CGCTTCGTGCAGAAGCGGAGCTATCATCCCGGCGCCGCGATCGGCCTGACCATGGGCGGAGTCCCCGCTCTCCTGATCGCGGCGCTTCTGGTCAAGGCGATGCCCATCGCCCTCCTCCGCTGGGTGGTGATTGTCGTGGTGCTTTACACCAGCGCAACACTCCTGAGAGCGGCACGGCGCGAGCGCGGCGAGACAAGGTCCGCGACATGAAGAGAAGCTGGGTTTTCGGAATCGCCATGGCGCTGAAACGGGCACCTCTGCCGTGAGCGATCCGCAATGATTCGGAGGTCCCCATGAGTGGCATGATTCAGACCCTGCTGGACTTGAAAACGGCCCCCATCGCCATCACGTTCTGCGATCAACCCCCGGCCGGCGTGCCGCGCGTCGAGCGGGCCGAGCCGGCCGGCTGCGGGTACTGGCGACGCGCAGCCGCCGGGGAAGTCTTCTACACCGAGGCCACCGACCATCTGAATTGTGCCGTGGGCGCGCACACGCACAACGTGCCGATGGGACCGGAGAAGCGGAAGGAGTTGGAGGGGCTCATCGACACGATGGTCGCTTTGCAGTATCTGTCGTCGGCGGAGGTACCGCACATCCCACGACGCAAGGCGCCCTTCCGGGTGGCGGTCTATGCGCCGCTCGACAAGGCGCCGCTGGCCCCGGACGTGGTGCTCATCCGCGCCGACGTGCGGCAGCTGATGCTGCTGGCCGAGGCGGCGCAGGGGGCAGGCATCGGCTCGCGCGGGCCGACCATGGGGCGGCCGACCTGCTCGGTGCTCCCCGAGGCGATCGAGGGGGCGCACAGCGCGTCGAGCTTCGGCTGTGCAGGCAACCGCGTGTACACCGGCGCGGCGGATCACGAGGGCTACTTCGCCGTGCCGGGAGCGCAGCTGGCGGCGCTCGAGTCGCGGCTCGCAACCGTCGTGCGGGCCAATCAGGAACTCGACAAGTTCCACCGGCAGCGGCTGCAGACGCTCTGATACGCCTCGCCTGGAGGGTTCACCTCCCTAGAAGCGATAGTTGACGCCCCCGGCGTAGCCCGTCGCGTCTCCGGTGTTGCGTCCAGAGAGGGTCGTGAACACGCTGGCCGACAGACCGAGATGGTCCGCCAGCCTGACATAGACCTTGGCCCCCGCCTGTCCATATTCCTCTTTATTGCTGGGGAACGGGGCTCCCGACCCGATATCGGTGTCGCCGCGCCGATCGTATCCAACCATCTGGGAGATGTAGTACCGGCGCCAGTTCACCTGATAGACGAAGCGCGCCAGCCAATCGGCGGTGCCATCCCCGACGTCGACGACGATGTTCTGGATCTCGTAGTTGGAGGCGATCGTCCGGATGCCTGCCGCGCCGACGAAATCGCTGCGGACCTTCGAGCCGACCGAGGCGAAGCGATACTTCCCGATGATCGTCAGGTCCTGGAGCGCGCCCTGCCCGAACCAGGCGGTGCGGGTCGAGCTGGCGTCGATGTAAGGCAGGTGACGCGACTCATGAACACTACGAGGTCGTCAGCGCCTCGGTGCGATCCGATCGCGCGGGCTCCCGCATTGATGATATGGTCACGGGGAGTCAACCGTTCCTGCCAGGAGGGGGTTCAAATGAAGCGACTGCTCCTGACTATTCTCCTCGTGACCGTCACCTGGGTTCTGGCCCAAACGCAGCCGACATCCACGACAATACAAGGCTACGTCATCGATTCGGCCTGCCTGTTCATCAAGAACCTCGGGAAGCCCGTCAGCAAGGAGTGCGCGCTCAAGTGTGCCAAGGCCGGCTCGCCGCTCGTGATTCTGGCGGACAACGGCACGTTCTACCTGCCGATCTCGAGCGAGATGCCGGCCACCGGCCAGAACGAGCGGCTGATGAAATTCGCAGGGGACAGGGTCATCATCCGCGGCAAGGTCTTTGAGCGGGGTGGTGCGCACGCCGTCGTCATCGAAGAGATCAATGCGGAACCCGCCGCCAGGTAGCTCGCTCGCGCGACTGCGGCTTTCCCTCGCGCTCCTCCTCACCGCCGCGACCCTGGGCAGCCTCGCGTGGATGGCGACGCCGATGGTGCTGGTGCGGCCGTTCGGCGCCCAGACTCCGGGTGGCCTGGCTCTGTCGTACGCCATGCGCCTCCGGGGCGCGACGCTCACCGCTCTCCTGCTCGTCCTGGGTCTCGCGGCGGCGATCCCGCTCTGGCGGCGGCTCGGATCACGGAAGGGCCGGTTGCTGGCGGGGTTCGCGGTGACATCGCTCGCCGCCTGCGCCTTCCTGGCCCGCTCGAATTACTTCGAGTGGATGTTCCGCCCGCTGCCGCGGCCCGGCTTCGTGGCGGCGGGCGAGGCGCAGGACGTGGCGGAGAACGACCTGGTGCTCGGCGTGCAAGTGGGAGTCGAGGCCCACGCCTACCCCGTGCGGGCCATGGCCTACCACCACGTGGTGAACGACGCGATCGCCGGCGAGCCGATCGTCGCCACCTATTGAACGCTGTGCCACACCGGTCTGGTGTGGAAATCCGGCGTGGACGGCAGGACCCTGCACTTCCACCTCGCCGGCATCAACAACCAGAACTTCATCATGCGCGACGAGGAAACCGGGTCGTGGTGGCAGCAGGTGACGGGGTGCGCCATCCTCGGTCCCCTCACCGGGAGATGTCTCCAGGCCATCTCCTGGGACGAGGTGACGTTCGCGGTGTTCAAGTGGGAGCACCCGCGTGGCCTGGTGCTCCTGCCCGACGCAGGGTCGAAGGACGCCTACGCCGAGGCCGACTGGGAGAAGAATGTCGCGGACTACCCCACCGTCACGCCGATCGATCCGCACGACACCCTGAAGCCTCGCGACCTGGTGGTGGGCGTGACCTCGGCAGCGAACGCGACGGCCTACCCCTGGGCGACTCTCGCCGCCCAGAACCCCATTCTCGATTCGGTGGGCGGCACGCCCGTCCTGGTCCTGCTGCATCCCGACGGGCGATCCCTGCGCTGCTTCGATCGGCGGATCGGCGACGACACACTCGAGTTGTTCCTCAAGACGGGGACGCACCCGCCGGTGATCGTCGACGGCAAGACGGGCAGCGAATGGAACTTTTCGGGGCTGGCCATCTCCGGGCCCCTCGCCGGACGGCGGCTGGCGCGCGTCACCTGCCTCAAGGATTTCTGGTTCGACTGGAAGACCTACAACCCGGGCACGCGCGTGTTCATGGCCGGCCTCGCCGCGCCCGCCAGGTGACGCACGAAAGGCGTGGCCGATCGACTTGCCCCCTCCCCCGCCGCGAAGGTATAGTCCTGGCTCAATCAGCCAAGGGATGATCATGAAACGGCACTCGATGCTGCAAGCGCCGGGGCTGGCCTTCTATTCCTGGGGTTTTTATCGCGAAGTCGCCGAAACCTGGCGCGGCACGTCCTTTGCGTATCTGCTCCTTCTTCTCGCCGTCTGCTGGCTCCCGACAGGTTGGCAGGTGCAGAGCGGCTGGGCGAAGATGGTCGATGACCAGAGCCCCAGGTTCGTGGATCAGATCCCTCCGATCGTGATCAAGGACGGGGTCGTGTCCGTCGACGCCAAGCAGCCCTGCTACATCACCGACCCCGGCACGAAGAAAGTCCTCGCCATCATCGATACCACCGGCCAGGTCGCGCCACTCGATCGCACGGGTGCGCTGGTGTTCATCGGCAAGGACCAGGTCGTGGTGAAAAAGGGCGCCAACGAGACGAGGGTCTACAGTCTGTCGGGGATCGAAGAGCTGCACTTCGACCGCGACATCGCGCGTCTGTGGCTGGGTCGGTCCAAATACGTCGCGGGGCTATTCGTCTACCTGATGATGCTCGCGGCCTCCTACGTGTTCCGAGTCATTGAGGTCCTCGGTCTCGCCTCCCTCGGAATGGTGTTCTCGAGGGACGTCACGCCGCGTCCCGGGTTCGGGGCGCTGCTGGGCATCTCCGTCCTGGCGGTCACCCCGTCCATCATCGTGAGGACCGTGCTCGATCTCGCGAAAGCGTCGCTTCCCAAGTCCTGGCTGGTGTTCCTGGCGATCAGCATCGGGTATCTGCTGTACGGCCTCGCGGCGATCCGCGCCGAGTCGGATCACCGGAAGGGCGCTCCGGGCCAGGCCGGATCGCCGCCGCAGTGGAGCGGTCCCACGGGACCGGGAGGGTGAACCGGTGCGCGACAAGAATCTCGGTCGTGCCTTCCTGGCGTTCTATCTCACGCTCGGCGTCGTCGTGTTCCTGCAGAGCGCGCGCGCCGCACTCGCCGCCGCCGGGCTGAAGTCGTCCGCCGGTCCTCACTCGCCATGACCGCGCACGCGTTCCGGGGCGAGTTTCACGGCGCGCTTCTGGTGTACGCCGCGGGGACGGTCTTCGTGATGGCGCACGGCCCGGCGCAGGGATGAAACGCCCTCTGTCCCGGGGGCGGCTGACGAATCGGGTGGGATCCCTGCCGGTGATCGCCGGTGTGACCGGCGGCATGCATCATCCGTGGCCAACCTGACGCATCGCAGTCTGCGGCGGGCCGCTTCCCACCTGGCGACCCGGGATCGAGACCTTCGACGTGTTCTCGTCGTCCACGGCCCGCCGCCTATGTGGGCGCGCAAGCCGGGGTTCCGGACCTTGATCCAGATCATCCTCGAGCAGCAGGTCTCGCTGGCCTCGGCCAGGGCGATGTTCCGCCGGCTGACCCGCGACATCGTGCCCTTCACGCCGAAGCGATTCCTGGACACGGGGGTCCCCGGTCTGCGGTCGCTGGGAGTCACCCGGCAGAAGGCCGCGTATTGCGTCCACGTCGCCGAGGCCGTGCAGGACGGCAGGGTCGACCTCCAGGCCGTGGCGAAGATGGACGACGCGGGCGCCGCTTCCGCGCTGACACGGCTCAAGGGCGTGGGTCCCTGGACCGCCGATATTTACCTCTTAATGGCTCTCCGCCGGCCGGACGTCTGGCCGTCGGGGGACATCGCGCTGGTCCAGGCGGTCACCAGCGTGAAGCGGCTGCGCGACGGCTCGTCGACCGAGCAGATCGCCAAGGTCGCCGACTCCTGGCGTCCGCTGCGGTCGGTGGCCGCCAGAATGATGTGGCAGCACTATCTGGCCGAGCGCTCCGGGCGGAGACCGTCCGGGCGGCGCCCGGATTCCAGGAGGACTGCAGGAGAGGGAACATGAAATCCGTATCCAGAAAGATCGAGACCCTCATCGAACCCCAGCCGGTCATCGAGGGTGCCGGGGTCCGCCTGAGGAGAAGTATCGGCACCGAGGAGCTGGATTACCTCGACCCGTTCCTGCTGCTGGACCACTTCGAGTCGAAGAACGCCGACGACTACAAGGCGGGGTTTCCCCTGCACCCGCACCGGGGGATCGAGACGGTCACCTACGTGCTGGCGGGCGAGGTGCGACACAAGGACACCCTGGGAAACTCCGGAAGCATCGGGGCGGGCGATCTCCAGTGGATGACCGCCGGGGGAGGCATCATGCACGAGGAGATGCCGCAGGTGCGCCCCGAGGGCATCGCCGGATTCCAGCTCTGGGTCAACCTGCCGGCGAAACTCAAGATGACCGCGCCGCGGTACCAGGACGTCCGCTCGGGGAAGATTCCCGAGATCAAGGCCGACGGCGGCGCGCGGGTCCGGGTGATCACGGGCCGGGTCGGCGAGATCGCCGGGCCCGTCGCCGGCATCGCCGCCGACCCTCTGTACCTCGACGTGAAGGTGCCGCCGCGCTCGACCTTCACTCAGCCGATCCCGAAGGGCCACGCCGCGTTCGCGTACGTTTTCGAGGGCAAGGCCAGGTTCGGGGCCGACGGCGGCGGCGACGCCGGACTGGTCTCGCACACGCGGCTCGCCGTGCTCGGCGACGGGGATTTCGTCAAGGTGGTCACGGAAGGCAGCTCGGTGCGTTTTCTGCTGGTCTCCGGCAAACCGCTGCGCGAGGCGATCGCGCGTTACGGGCCGTTCGTGATGAACACGCGGGAGGAGATCGAGCAGGCGCTGCGCGACCTGCGTCAGGGCACATTCGTGAAGTAGGCCGGGACGTGGCGTGGTAGTCTGGGACATCCAAAGGAGAGCCACATGGCAGAGAGCGTGTACAAGGTCATCGAGCTCGTCGGGACCA
>DAISWT010000012.1:0-5512 GCA_036826235.1 Acidobacteriota bacterium
ACCCTTCCGGGCGACGTTGCCGGCCGGTTTCCCGGCGGCGGCGAGGCGGACGCTGGACAGGGCGACCACGCCGCCTTCCCCTCCCCCCTTGGCTCTCGTGTCTCGCTTCAGTGTGTTTTTCATATGAAGACCTCTTCGAAAGGCAAAAATTGCCCCCGGGCTCGATGAGCCGTGACGACGACCACAGATCAAATGCCTGCGGGCTTGGGTCGGGGTGTCGCCGGCCTGGGTGGGCGGTGTTACGTGTCCGTAAGAAAGAAGGACCCTTTGCCGGTCGTTTTCGAGGGGATCCAGAACATGTGGATGACTCCTGAACGTGGGCAGATCGTAATGGATCGCCCCGACTCCCGTCAAGGCCGGGCGCCGCCGGGGCTGCAACAGAGGGCCCGGGACGTTGCCGAGCGAGTCGGCAAGTCACTGACAAGACGATGCTTAGACGCATTTGCATTCGTGGACGCCCAACCTCATATTAGTCACGGTTTAGAGCCCGATGACCAACATTCCGGATGCCTCGAATCACCTGGCGCGGGCCCTCAAACAGCTCGCCACGGTCACCAAGGTCATCTCGTTCTACCCGTCCCAGCATCCGGCTGTGGTGTCGTCCCTGGAGAAGGCCGCGGTCTTCCTCAAGGAGGCGCTCACCGATCACGAGACCCTGTCGATCTCGGTGGCCGAGGCCGCCTTCCTGGTCGATGGAGGAGTCCTTCTGGAGGAGGACCTCGTCCTGGCGGGATTCGCGTCCTACCTGAGCCGACGCGACATCAGCGCCGTGATCTTTCAGTCCCCCGTGGAGCCGGAATCTCTCAAGGGATTCCTGGAGGTCATCGCCCTGGATCCCGGCACGCTGCGAGCCCGCGGGGGACTGGCGAAGAGCCTGTCGGAGCGGCGCCTGGGAGGCGTTTCGGTCACCGAGTTCGACACCGCCGCCGCGATGCGGATGGCCCGGACGAGTGCAACGGGCGCCGGGTCGGAGGACCCGGGCGCTTCCGCGAGCTCCTGGAGCGACCGTCTGGCCCGTTTCCTGACGGGGCAGGGCGCCGCGCCGCCCGGCGGACAGCATCTGATCCGCCGGGTGGCGGGTGACAGCAAGGCCGCCTGGGATCTGATGGAATCCCTGCAGAAGCTGACCGCCGGCACGGAGCGGGCTGCCCGACTGAGCGCGGCCCTGCGGCGCATCGGAGAGGAGGTGGCGAGCGCCGAGCCGGAGTCGCTGCCGGACCTGGCGAGGAACCTGGCCTGGGCTCTCATGGCGCTGGATCCCAGGGGACGCATCGACGTCCTTGGATCGAGCATCCCGATCCCCGGCGCGGACCTCGACCTGGCCGGCGCCATCCGCGCCAGCATCCCCGAGGAGAAGCTGGGCGAGCTGATCGTCTCGATGGTCCAGAGCGAGGGAAGCCTCAACGCGCGACTGGGGTCGGTCATCCGCAAGGTCCTGATCGACCGTGGCGTCACCGACGATCAGAAGACCGGCGTCCTCGAGGCGATCCGGACCGCCCGGAAGCTCGACAAGCCGCCGGGCGACGTCTGGGAATCGGTCGAGGACCTCATGAAGGAATCCCAGGACGACTGGATCTCCCGGGAGTACAAGGGTCTCCTGGAGATGGTCGGCACCGGCCCGATGCCGCTGGAGGAGGGTCTCAGGAACGAACTGATGTCTCTCCCGGGCTTCGTCGAGGCCCTCACCCCCGAAGGGATCCGCCGCAGCGCCTGGCTCCTGTTCGGCGACCTGGTGGCGATCGACCAGGAGCCCGCCCGGCAGTGGGTCGCCCTCGACCAGATCGAAAGGCGTGCCGCCGATCTCACGCCGGACTGGTTCGCGGGGTGCGGCGGGGTGGCGGAGGCCATTCGTGGTCTCCTGGCCTCGCAGCCGGCGGCACCCTCCCACGTCCGCGAGGCCGCCCTGAAGGCGCTCCGGGCGATCCCGGCGGCCCTGGTGCGTTCCTACCGCAGATCATTCCATCACCTGAGCCCCGATCACCAGACCGCCCTGGCCGGAGCGTTCGAGGCGCTCGCGGAGCACGGCGTCGACAGTCTTCTGAACGGCCTGGCCGAGGAAGCGGACTGGGAGATCCGCAAGCCGTTCCTGGGTCTTCTGGCCGCGCGCAAGAAGACGGCGGTCCCGGCGCTGCTGCGGAGACTCTCCGATCCATCCTGGTACCTGGTCCGGAACATCCTGCTGGTCCTGGGCGACATCGCCGACCCGTCGACCATCCCCGCGATCGCGGCGGCGCTCAAGCACGCCGAGCCGCGGGTCCGCCGGGACGCCGCCGCGGCCCTCGGGAAGATCGGCGGGCCCCGCGCCTTCGCCCTGTTGAAGGAGTGCCTGGACGACGCGGAGGTCTACGAGGTGGCGATGCGGTCGCTGGCGTCGATCGATCGGCGCCGCACGGTCGGGACCTTCCTCGACATGACGGAGAGAGTCGACCTTTTCGGCCGCGGCGCGAAGCGACTGAAGGAGGCGATCCTGACGCTCGGCTCTCTGGGAGGCAACGAGTCGGTGCCGCGTCTGAAGGCGATCCTGCTGCGCGGTCTCTGGCTCCCCCCCTCGGCGGGGGACGGGCTGCGGATCGCGGCGGCGCGGGCCCTGGAGAAGATCGGCACCACCACGGCCCTGGGCGCCGTCCAGCAGGGCACGCGCCTGTGGCGCGGGCCGGTTCGCGCCGTGTGCGCCGAAATCGTCGGCCAGCGCGCCCCCGCGGGCGCGGCGCAGGCGCATCACTGAGGAGGAAGCCATGGCAGGCGACCCGAAGAGCGTGGCCGAGCCCGACCCCCGAGACGATGTCGCGGGTCTGTCCGCGGTCACCCTGCGCGCCCTGGGTGCCGCCGTGCTGCACCGCCGCATGTATCCCCCGGAGCACCCGATCGCGTCCCGGGCGCTCACCAGCCTGTCGCTGTACCTGGAGCGCCTCCTGTCCCGGGTGGAGGAGTGGCGCCTGGCGCTGGTCGGCTCGAAGCTCATGGCCGGCGGCCACCCGATCGACGAAGGGACGGAGGGCTCCCTGCCGTTCCTCGACGGCCTGAAGGCCCGCGGCATCGAGACGATCGCCTTCAAGCGCGGGCTCGACGTCGAGGAGTTGCGTCGCTTCATCTCGCTGATGATCCTCGACCCGAAGTGGTTCGCGGGAACCTCGCTCCAGGACCTGATGGCGAAGGAGGGGATCCGATCGATCGAGGCGGGGCGGCTCGTCCTGGACGACCCCGTCGAGGCCGACCGGGTCAAGGTCGTTCGGGACGAGACCGGACCGGAGCTCTCCGAGGCGTACGACAACGCTCTGGCGTTCATCGAGGAGGCGGTCGGCGCCCTGCACGAGGGCCGCCGCATCAGCATGGAGGACGCCGAATCGTTCGTGCGCCTGGTCGCCTCGCAGATGCAGCAGGACCGCTCACCCTTCCTGATCCTCACCGCCCTGAAGGCGCACCACGCCTATACCTTCACGCACATCATCAACGTCTGCATCCTGACCGTGGCGCAGATCGAGGCGCTGGGAGGGGCGCCGCAGGCGCTGCGGGAGTTCGGGCTCGCCTCGATGATGCACGACATCGGCAAGACGCTCCTGCCCGGGGAGATCCTGAGCAAGCCGGGCAAGCTGACCCCCGAGGAGTTCGCCCTCGTCCAGCGTCATCCCCAGGACGGCGTGCACATCCTGCGCGAGACGCCCGGCGTCCCGGACCTCGCCCTGATTGTGGCGCTGGAGCACCACATGCGGTACAACCACGGCGGCTACCCGCACAGGCGTCACCCGCGGCCGCTCCACCCCTGCAGCCTGATGACCAACCTCGCCGACACCTACGACGCCATGCGCAGCCGGCGCGCCTACCAGGAGGAGTTTCCGCCCGAGAAGGTGGCCGCGGTCATCAGCGAACACGCCGGGACCGACTACCATCCCCAGCTCTCCCTCGCCTTCCTGCAGCTGATGGGCGCGTACCCGCCGGGCACGCGCGTCCGCCTGGACACCGGCGAGGAGGGCGTGGTCGTCCGGGTGAACCCGGGGAACCCCTATCGCCCGGTCATCCGCATGCTTCGCGACAGCAGCGGCGGGCTGGTGAGACGGCTGGAGATCGTCGACCTGATGGACAAGGAGAAAGTCGGCGGGCATTTTGCCCGGAACGTCCTGGGCTCGATCAAGAGCCAGCCGAGGCCGCAGCCCGGCCCCTAGAGGTCGTGCCCGCGCCGGCCATCGGGCCGCGGGGCGACGCTGGCGATCCCCCGGCTGATGGCGTAGCGCGTGAGCCCGGCGACGTTGTGGATCTCGAGCTTGTCCATGATCCGGGTGCGGTGGTTCTCGATCGTCTTCACCGACAGGACCAGGAGACCGGCGATCTCCTTGTTGGTGTGCCCCTCGGCGATGAGCTGCAGGATCTCGCGCTCGCGCGGCGTCAGAACGTCCATCATCCCGTGTCGCGACTTGGCGTGCGGCTTCTTCAGATACCCGTCCACGACCTTGGTGGAAATAGCGGGGTGCAGATAGGTCCCCCCCGCCTGCACCGCGTGGATCGCCTCGATCAGATCGGAGGAGACCGACTCCTTCAGGAGGTACCCGCGCGCCCCCGCCTTGAGGAGCGAGTAGACGTACTCCTCGCTGCTGTGCATCGTCAGGGCGACGATCTTGACCTCGGCGCTCTCCTTGGCGATGCGCGCCGTCGCCTCCAGCCCGTTCATGCGCGGCATGCTGACGTCCATGATGACCACGTCGGGGCGGAGCGCCAGCGTCTTGCGCACCGCCTCGCGCCCGTCGGCGGCCTCGCCCACCACCTCGATGTCGGGCTCGGTGTCGAGGATCGCCCGCAGCCCCTGCCGCACGATGGCGTGATCGTCCACCACCAGCACCCGGGTCCTCTTGCCGCTGTTCATGCCGGGCCTTCCTGGGACGGCCTGCCCTCCGCCGCCCGCTGCGGGAGCTTCACCTCCAGCCGGGTGCCGCGGCCCGGACGCGAGATGATCGTCAGCCGGCCGCCGGCGCGCTCGATGCGCTCCCGCATCCCCAGAAGACCGAGGCCGTGCGGGCGATCGCCGTTCTGCTTCATGCCGATGCCGTCGTCGACGACGACCGCCTTGACGGTGCCGTTCACCCCGGTCAGGCCGATCCGCACCTGCTGCGCGCGGGCGTGGCGGATCACGTTGGTCAGCGCCTCCTGGAAGAAGCGGAACAGCAGCGTCTTGAACTCGCTGCGCGCTGGTCCGCCGCTGCCATCCGCCTGGATGTCGACCGGGATGCCGGTGCGGCGCGCGAAGTTGTTGGCGTACCAGCGCAGCGCCGGCACCAGGCCGAGCTCGTCGAGCATGACGGGCCGCAGGTCCATCGAAATGCGCCGTGTGTCGTCGATGGTCCTCAGGATCACCGCCTCGGTCTCGCGGATCGCCCTGCGCACCTCCGGCGCGGCCTCCCGGGTCAGATCGCCCAGCAGTCCGAGGTTGATCTTGGCGGCGGTCATCGACTGCGCCAGCTCGTCGTGCAGCTCGCGCGCGATCCGCCGGCGCTCCTCCTCCAGCCGCCTCTCCAGGCTCTCC
>DAISWT010000012.1:5528-18017 GCA_036826235.1 Acidobacteriota bacterium
GTTCAGGTCCTCGATGACCCGGGCCCGCCTCACGGCGTGGCCGATCTGCTCCGCCAGGATCGAGAAGTAGTCCAGGTCCTCGTCGTCGAACGCCGCGGGCCGCAGCGACTCCAGGCGGAAGGTGCCGAGGATCCTCCCCCTGCTGCGCATCGGGATCACCAGGGCCGAGCGGGCCTCGGGCCAGTAGGCGCAGACCTCGGGGTGGCGACCCAGGTCGTCGATCCGCACGGCCGCCCCGGAGTGCAGCACCCGCGCGCTGAGGGCCGAGCGATGCGGGCGCGACGGGAAACGATACCCCATGTATCTCGCCCCACCCGGTCCCGCGACGCCGGCCACCACGAACTCGCGCGAGCCCTCGTCCAGAAGGGCGATCACCGCGCCGTGCGCCCGGGTTGCCAGCCGCACCATCCGGGTCAGGCGCGGCAGGAGGATCGACAGTCTCTCCTCGGAGGAGATCGCCCGGCCCGCCTTGTTCAGGAGGAGCAGGTCGCTCCGTCGCTTGGCTTCGATCTCGCGGTTGAGCGAGCTCTTCAGCACCGCGCCGATGAGACCCGCCAGCGCGGTCGCCAGCTCCAGGTCGCGGACCCCCATCTGGAACGCCCGTCCGCCTCGATCCGCAAACAGGAAGCCGATCGGCCCGTTCTGGTCGCGCAGCGCCGCTCCGAACAAGGTGGCCATCCTGTCCCATCCGAGATGGCAGCGCCGCCGCCCCGGGCCTCCCCCCGCGTCCGTATACTGGAGCCCCTGCCGCCTCCGCATGAGGACGCGCCCGAAGGCGCAGCGGCGCAGCGGCGTTCCTTCCGGAGCGACGCGCGCCGGCACGCGCCCATACCAGGCAAGCCGCGCCAGACGCCGGTCCTTTCCCAGGAGCCAGATCTCGGCCCGGCGGAACTCCATGGTGCGGGTGAATTCACCCAGGATCCGGGCGCCGATCTCCTCGGACTTCGCCTCCGAGGACGCCAGGAGGGAGATCTTGTAGAAGGCGCGCATCCGGGTCAGGTCGCGCGCCAGGCTGCGCTCGAGGTCGCGCTTCGACCGATGGTCGGCGATCGACGACAGGACGCTCGAGAGGCTGAGCGGAAGCGGCTCTCCCCGCCCGCCGCGGAGGCCACCGGCGCCGACTTCAAATCTGGTTACGGTTTGCTTTTTCAGCAAACTATCCGCCGCGATCAGGAGTGTTTCGTCGGCCAATTGTGTCCACAGGGGGGCCTGAAGTCAAGAGCGGGCGAACACCGCCGCGATGCGCCGCGCCGCCCGTCCGTCCCACAACGGGATCGCTTTCGGGCGCGGCGCCGGAGCGCGCAGGATCCGCCGGGCGGCGGCCACGATCCTGCCGGTGTCGCTGCCGACCAGACGATTCGTCCCCCGCGTCAGGGTGATCGGACGCTCGGTGTTGTCACGCAGCGTCAGGCAGGGCACCCCCAGAATCGACGCCTCCTCCTGGATCCCCCCGGAATCGGTCAGGACCAGCCTCGCCCTCTTCTGGAGATGGAGAAAATCGAGGTATCCGAGCGGCTCCACCATGCGCAGCCCCCGGGAAGCGGCCGGCCCGCCGCCCCTGGCGGGCGCCATCCGCACCCCGAGCGATTCGATCATCTTGAGCGTGCGCGGATGCACCGGGAAGATGATTGACAGGTCGCGGGCGATGACCTCGAGGGCCGCGAAGATCCGCCGGAGGGCATCGGCATCGTCCACGTTCGACGGACGGTGCAGGGTCAAAAGAGCGAACGGCGGCGCGACCCCGAGGCGGCGCATGACATCGGAGGAGTCGGCCCGCGCCAGGAAGCGCCGGAGCGTGTCGATCATCACGTTGCCCACCCGGTGGATCCTGCGCGGCTCAACACCCTCTGCGATCAGGTTGCGGTCCGCCTCCGCGCCGGTGGTGAACAGCAGGTCGGAGAGAGCGTCCGTGACGATTCGGTTGATCTCCTCCGGCATCGTGCGGTCGCGCGAGCGCAGCCCCGCCTCGACGTGCGCCACCCGGATCGGCGGCGACGACTTCGCCGCCACCACCGAGCACGCCAGCGTCGAGTTCACGTCCCCCACCACGACGACCCAGTCGGGCCGGTCGTCCGCGAGGACCCTCTCGAACGCCTCCATGATCCGCGCCGTCTGGACGGCGTGGGTCGCCGAGCCGACACCCAGATGGACGTCCGGCGGCGGGATCTCCAGGTCCTGGAAGAAGACGTCGGACATCAGGTCGTCGTAGTGCTGCCCCGTGTGCAGCAGCCGCGGGTCGAACAGTTCGGGCCGCGCCCGGAGCTCGCGCAAGAGCGGCGCGATCTTCATGAAGTTCGGGCGGGCACCGGCGACCAGGAGAAGGCGCAGAGGCCGCCGGGCCGTCCGGTCCTGCGTCCGTCCGCTGCGCTTCGTGCTCACCGTCGGGGTGACTCCGCTTCCGGCGCTCCGAGGCGCCCGGGCACGGGCGCCGGCAGATTGTGGTGGAGCGGCCGCATCAAGTCAACGATTCATCCGCCCCGCCGTCCTGCGTCAGCCGGCGCTCGTTCAGGAAGCGCCCGCCGATGCCATCACGACCGAGCCGCCAGACGACGCCGAGGGGCGCCAGGCCCGCGCAGGAAGCCAGACCGCCGTGCTCTCCGCGCTGATGGTGGAAACGGCAGAGCGTGGCGCGGTTCGACGGCTCGTCGTCACCGCCCCGCGAGCGGTACAGCAGATGGTGGTCCTCCAGGTTGCGGCGCGACGTGCAGCCGGGAGCGGTGCAGCGCCAGCCGTCCCGGACGAACACGACGTCCTGCGGACGCGCGGGCGCGCCGTCGCGCGCGTCCCAGGTCGCCGCGAAGTCCTCCAGCAGGGCCAGCAGCCCCACCCACGATGGCACCCGCCGGCAGCGGATGGAAAACGTCCGGGCCGCGAGCAGCGACGGCGCGGCATCCGGGTCGGGCCAGGGCTCGTCCCAGGGGATCGATCCCGACAGCGTCTCGAGCGCCCCCCGCCGCGCGTCGATGGCCGCGGAGAAATCCGCCGCCAGGGTGGCCGGCAGACGCAGGCGGAGGAAAACGTCCGGGCTGCAGGGCAGGCAGGTGGACGGGTCCGGGGCGGCGGTAAGGGGCGCATCGGGCGGCAACGCGCCCTGACCGAGGGCGGCACGGCCGAGTCGGGTGATCCGCTCCGCGGTCGTGCCGCGAACGCGGCGGAGCGAGGCGTGCCAGTCGGCGTCGGACAGCGGCGCCGGATGCGCCAGCGGCTCCCCGCTCGCGCGTGGCGCCGTCGCGACCGAGCCGACGCAACGCCGGAGACTCAAGGCCCTCGCCTCGTCGCGCAGCCGCTTGACGCTCGCCTCGCCGGCTCGCTCGACCCACGCCCTCTCGCAGGCCGAACCGGCCGCACCATCGCCGAGGATTCGCGCCACGATCAAGACCGCCTCGAGGCCGACGCGCCCCGAGTCGTACGCCTGTCGCAGAAGGCGGAAGCGGCGCAGGGCGCGCGCCGCCCGCGCCCGGTCCTCGCCCGCCGTGCGCGACAGGCCGAGGCGCTCCTCCGCATAGTGCCCCACGCCGGCGAAGCGCAGGCGCCCCCAGGCGCCGCGTTCGGCCATGTCGGCGAGCAGGCGGGCCGAGGCCGGTCTCGAGCTCGTCCTCGAGGGCGATCAGCGCGCGGATCCGGCGGTCGAGGTCGGCCGCGTCCCCGCTGCCGGGTGCGGCCGACAGGCGGGACAGATGCCCGAGGGCGCGCGCCGCGGCGCCAGAAGGCGTCACCTCTTCACCGGCGGCCCTCCCGGGCACCGGTAGGTGACGCCAGCGTTCAGTCGAGCGGGCCAGGGCGTCCTCGATCATGGCGGTGGTCGCCTCCGCGGGCCCGATTCCGTCCACCTCGGCCACGAACCCCACTCCAGCGCCCGCCAAGTTCTCGAAGGAGTGCGGCCCGGCAAGGGACTCCCCCACCAGAGCCTCGACAAAGGAGGTTGCCGTCGACTCCCGTCCCTCGACGGCGCGGAACAGGTCGAGTCCCTCGTCGAACGCGGCGCGGATGGGGGCCGGGACCGCCGTCCGGACGAGCACCCGGTCGACGCACTCCAAGTCGTCGGGCGGCGGCATCGCCGCGGGTTCGGCGGGAGCGGGCGGCGCATCGCTGATCGGCTCCGTCATCCCCGCGCCTTCCGGTGGACCGGTCGCATGGGCGCGGGCCCGCGTCACCTCGGCTCGAAGCTCGCGCACCGTCAGGCGCCTGGCCCGCTTGATCCAATCCTGAAGCGACTCCGGGTCGGCCATGCGCGCCACGACCATCGCCGCGACCCGACCGAGCGGCCGGCCACCGTCCTCGCCGGTCAGCGCCGTCTCGAGCGCCGGCAGCCTGTCGAGCGACTCGCCCAGAAGCGCCAGATCCCTCAGCCAGCGCCCGCAACGCCCGAAGCGCTCGCGCGCGTGGTCGTCGAGACGCGCGAAGCCGAACTCACACCAGCCCTGCCGTCGGACGAAGACGGCCGCCGATCGCGCCAGCGGCACGGCGATGCGATCCAGAGCCGCCCGCAGCGCCAGCGCCATCCCGTCGGCGACGCGGACCTCCCGCTCGACCGCCGGTGTCGCGACGGCGAGCGGTCGCGGCGAGGCCGGTCGCCTGCCGGCGGGGGGCGCGACCTGAGGACGCTGTGGCCTGCCTCCGTAGGGAGAGGCCGGCTGCTCGCGGCAGACGAAGCATCCGGTGCCTGCCTGATCGATGGCTAGAGCGGCGTAAGAGCCCATGAGCGCAGACATCTCCCCAGAGCGGACGGACGTCCTTCACTGCAACGCAAGAGCCGGGAGCGGTTCAGCGCTCGAACGGCAGGGGCGGGAAGAAGCCGATCAAGCAGAGTGTAATTTACACGAATCCAAGACCCGAGTCAACTGCTTTCTTGAAAAATCTTGCGGAGGACCTCGCGCAACGCCTCGCAGACCCGATCCACCTGGGCCTCGGTCATCTCCGGGTAGAGCGGCAGCGACAGGACCTCGCGCGCCGCTCGCTCGGACTGCGGGAAGCTCCCCTCCTTGAGGCCCATCCAGGCATAGGCGGGCTGCATGTGCAGAGGGATCGGATAGTGGATGCCGGCCTCGATGCCCCTCTCCAAAAGAGCGGCGCGCACCCGGTCGCGCGGCGACTGCCCGGCCACGCCACCGGCGGCTGCGCCGCCGGCGGCCACGCGGACCGTATAAAGATGATAGACGTGTCTCCCCCAGGGCTTCTCGACCGGCAGGCGGAACAGCGCCCTCGTGCCCTCCCGCCGACCGTCCTGCGTCCCATCGACCATGTCCGCCAGCCCGGTCTCCCGCAGCCGCGCCGTGTAGCGCGCCGCCAGCGCCCGCCGGCGCTCGTTCCAACCGCCCAGGCGCTTCAGCTTGACCCGCAATATGGCGGCCTGCAAGGCGTCCAGCCGGCCGTTGTACCCCTCCTCGGCATGGATGTACTTCTCCGACTGCCCGTGGTCCCGCAGGCGGCGGACCCGCTCCGCCATCTCGGCGCGGGCGGTCGTGACCATCCCCCCCTCACCGCAGCCACCCAGATTCTTCGTCGGGTAGAAGGAGAAACAGCCGGCGTCGCCCAGCGCCCCCGCCGCGCGCCCCGGCGCGCCGGCACTCTCCCGGTACTGCGCCCCGTGCGACTGGCAGGCGTCCTCGATCACCGCGAGGCCGCGCTCGCCCGCCAGCGTGAGGATCGGCGCCATGTCCGCGGTCTGGCCATACAGGTGGACCGGGACGATCGCCTTCGTCTTCTCGGTCAGCGCCGTCGCCAGCCGCTCCGGGTCGAGCGTCAGCGATTCGGGTTCCACGTCGACGAAGACCGGTCGCGCCCCAGCCTGCGTGACGGCCTCGGTCGTCGCGATGAAGCTCAGCGGGGAGGTGATCACCTCGCTCCCGGCGCCCACCCCCGCCGTCATCAGCGCGAAGCGCAGCGCGTCGGTGCCGCTCGCCACGGCCACCGCGTGCGGCACGCCGCAGAACTGCGCGAACTCGCGCTCGAGCCCCTCGACCTCGGGGCCGCCGATGTAGCGGCCGGAGGCGAGGACGCGCTCGACAGCCGCGTCGAGGTCGGTCTTGAGGGCGGCGTAGGTGGCGGGCAGATCGATCGCGGGGATCCGCTCGACCCGGCCCTTATTTCCTTGCGACCCGCTCGACGCGCGCATCGACAGTCTCCTTCCGGCCGCTGCGGATTGTGTGGCAGCGGCCGGTTCAAGTCAACGGTCGAGGGATCGGGTGTCGGACTAACCATGCTAGGCTCGCCGCCATGCTGGAGGCGACGCTGCGCACGGACGGATCGGTGGCCGACGTCGTGTGCGCCCTGGCCTCAGAGACAGTCAAGGACTCCTCGGAGGAGAGGCTCGTCTGCCTCGACGGCCTGCCCCGGCTGCGCGGGCGGCCGCCTTCAGTGTCGATCGCAGAGTCCGATCTGGCATCCTGGACGGGTGGCTTTTCATTCGTCATCTGGAATCGGACTCGAGAGACGCTACACGCCTACAGGGATCATTACGGCGCGAGAGCACTGTACTACCGTGAGGAGCCAGGGCGCCTGATTCTGTCGAGCGAGCTGCCCACGATCCTGGATCACCTGCCCTCCGCTCCGCCGATCGACGAAGCCGCGGCCGCCGAATATGTCGTCACCGGCGTGCTCTCCGAGAACCGGACCTTTCATCAAGGGATACACCGTCTCCCCGCCGCATCGCGGCTGAGCGCGGGACGGGGCGGTCTGCGGATCGAGCGTTACTGGCGTCCCTGGACCGGTCCGTGGCGCGGCGATCGCGATCCCACTGCCCTGGACGAAGAGTTCCGCCGTCTCTTCCGAGCCGCCGTCGCGGAAACCCTGGCCGCCCCGGGGCCGGTGGGCGTGCTCCTGAGCGGTGGCCCCGACTCGTCGGCCGTGCTCGGAATGGCGGCCCGGCTGGGGCGGGAAGCGCCGGAGGCCCTGGAGTCGCCGCGGGCCGCGCTGACGATGGTGTTCGACGCAGTCCGCCAGTGCGACGAGGGGACCCGTGCCCAGGAAACCGCCGTCATGCACGGCGTTCCCTGGCGCCCCGTCCGGGTCGAGGATCGGTCGCCCCTCTATGGACTGGACGACTTCCTGCTTCGCTTTGGAGAGCCCCCCTGCTCCGTCAACCTCGCACTGGAGGCGATCCTGCTCGACACCGCCCGCAGGGAAGGGATCATCGCGCTCCTCGACGGACACGACGCCGATGCCCTGTTCACGCCGTCGGCAGCCTACCTCGCGGCGCTTCTGCGCGACGTGCGCTGGGGACGCCTCGCGAGCGAGCTGGTCAGTTTGAAGCGCGACCACAAACTGCCTCTGCGCAGGCTCATCCGCTCGACGATCGCGCCCCTCGTGCCGGCAGCGGTGAGACGCCTGCGACACCGCGCACCAGCCTGGATCCGCCCCGACGTCGCCCGTCGTACCGGGCTCGAGGAGCGGCTCCGGACTCATCCGCCCAAGGCGGAGTTCCAGGAAGCCGAGGCGGATCGCATCCTGGCGCCGTCCGTCGGCCTGGCGCTCGAGGTCACTCGCTGCCTCGAGCGGATGCACGGGGTAGAGGGCCGGCACCCGTTCTTCGACGCCGACCTGGTAAGATTCGTGCTCTCACTCCCGCTGGAGGCGCGCTACCGGTCCGGGAAGTCGAAGATCCTGCTGCGCCGGGCCCTCGCCGACTTGCTGACGCCCGCGTCGCGAAGCCGGATCGACAAGACCAATTACACGCCCTATCTGGACTGGTCGCTGCGCACGCACCTCGGAAGCCGTCTCGCCGCCCTCGCGGAGCGCGGCTCGGTCTGGCTCGATCCGTACGTCGAGTGGCGCCACGCCCGCCCGATGATTGCTGCGTTGCTCGCGGGCCGCCCGAGTGATCGCATGGCGATCTGGAGACTTGTTGCCCTGGAGCGCTGGCTCATGCTACGCTCCGGCCAGCAAGTGACTCAGGAGGTCCCGCATGAAACACCGGTCGCGTGACAAGAGCCTGAGGCTTCCGTCGGACCCGCGGGTCCGGACCTCTCGCCACAACGTCAAACGTTCTTACCTTCCACCGCGCGTCGAACCGGCCGGTTCGGTCTTCGCGCGGACGAAAGCGCTCGGCGGATCCGGGAAGGACGCGCTCAACGGCTCCGGATTGCTGTAGGCAGGCGCATTCCGAGCAACGACCGGAGAGACCGGAGACCGCCCTCGAAGATTTTCGGTCTCCCGCTGACGGAATGGCGGGGGCGCGGTCGCAGGAACCGCGGTGTGGTCCTGGTCCGGCGCCGCGTCGCCCCAATTCCGCCGACGCGAGGCTTCCTGGCTCTGCCGCAGGCCGCGCCTCTCGGCAAGATCTTCTGGAAGCGTTCCCGACCGAGCCGCTCGATCCTCTGGAAGGATCAGGCGCTCCTGCGAGTTTCCGATGGCGACAGCATACGCATCGATACCGCGCCCGGGACCGATCCCGACACGATCGGCGTCCTGAACCTCGGCCTCGCGCTCCTCCTCGCGCACCGCGGCTACCATTTGCTGCACGCCGCGGGACTGGCGCGACGCGGGCGCTGCGCGGCCATCCTGGGACCGCCGGGAGCGGGCAAGTCGAGCCTGGCCCTGGCTGGCGCCTGTCGGGGCATGGAGGTGATCTCGGACGAGATCGTTCCGTTCCGGCGGCGCGCGCAGAACTTCACGTGCCCGGGTGGCAATCCGCTCATCCGGATCGACGCGTCGCGACCTGCCCGCTGGCCCGAGCCGGCGGAGACGGCCCTCCGTCACGCACGCGCAACGCAGCCCGGGAAGACGAAGGTCGTTCTCGACCTGACGCGCTTCCGATTACGCTGTGCCGGGGGATCAAGCCGGCTCAGCCTCGTCCTCCTCCTGGGTCCAAGACTCGGGGGACGGGGGTCGTCCTTCCGCCTGACACGACTGTCGAACGCAGAGGCGCTGTTGGGGCTCCTCCAGAGCACCTATGACCGGAGGGTTCAGTCACCAGTCGAGCGGCGCCGCCATCTGAGCGTCTGCGCGGCGCTCGCTCGCGCCGTGCCGGCGTGGCGCATCTCGATACGCCACGGAATCGAAAACGTCCTCGCCGCGGCGCGAGGCATCGATGCGCTGCTGTCAAGGATGGAAACGGGGCGCGCCCACACCCTCGGGCCGGCGCAGGGGCACGTAGTCCGAGGCGAGCGGATCGAGCGGCACGCCATCGATCTCGAGCCAGGCGTGGGCCTCGACCGGGCGCCTCGCGTCGCGCACGCCTATCGTCAGGTGCGCCGGGCAACCCGCACGACGTAAGAGCGCCAAGGCGACCAGACTGATCTTCAGACACGATTTCCCGGATGGCGACCAGCCACAGGCGCGCCGGGCGGCGAGCAGGGCTGCGCCGGCGGTGAGTGCGCTCCGCGGGTCCGGCGGAATACCCTCGAGCCAGGCAATCAGATCGTCGAGCGACAGACGGCGGCGAAGCCATTCCACCCGCAGCATCCATCCCCAGGCCCGCACACCGAGAGGGAGCGCCCCCCCGATCGTCATTCCGCTTCGCGACCACGGCCCGCATCGGGGCCCGGCTCGGTCCGCGGACCGCGGATGATCAGCCCGTACTTTTCGAGATCGGCCAGGAGTCCCATCAGATCGCCGCGGAGCGTGGCGCGATTGACCTCGAACTCCCGCAGCAGAAAGTCCTCGAGGTCTCTCAGGGCCAGCCCCCGGGCCAGATAATCGAAAGCACAGGCCGCCACATGATTCAGCTTGTAGTAGAGGCCGGTCTTCAGATTGAGAGCCACCGCCTCGCCCTGCACGAGCTCGTATGCCACGTCCTTGGAGATCCGCCACCGGGCGTCTCCGGCGACCGTCACTGGTGCCACCAGGCTACCCGTCCGAAGCGCGTTCTGCCAAGGACACGGGCGAGTCGCCGGAGCCTTGGTCCGGGGTGGAGGCGGTTGTGGCGCGGACCGGGCCGCATCCAGTACCCGACCGCCCGGCCGACCGGCCGCAGGAGTCCCTCGCACTGCAGGGGGAATACCAGCCACCCGAAGTACGGCCCCCGCTCGGAGAACGGACGGCGCAAGGAGCGCGCCAGGAGCGGCAAGAGCGCCCGCTTGACGAAATGCTCCCGCAGAAAGCGCGAGCGCACACCGAAGATGCGCTCCACCAGAGCGAGAGCGAGATCGACACCGTCGCCTGCTCCCGCCCGCGCCAGACGCGCTCTGACCAGAGGGATTTCGTCCTCGTAACGTGTCACGAACGTGGCCATATCAGTCAGCGTCTTCAGCGTCACGGCATGCCGCCAGAGATGAAGACAGAGCACCGTACCGACCAGGTCGAGCGGCAGCGCGGATCCGCCCTGGTGATCTGTCCAGAAGTCGGCATGCTCGATCGGCACGAGGCGCGGCAGCTCGATGCGCCAGTGCAGATCGAGGATATAGGACGCGACGGCCCCTTGCGGCTCCAGATGGACTGCCTTGCCGTCAGAGTCCGCCGCGTCTTCTCGGAGAACCGCCGGCTCGAAGCCGCGGGCGACCGCGAGTGCCTGCGCGCGCTCTCGATCCTCGACCCTGACGAGCAGATCGATGTCGTCGCACTGACGCGCCCCGATGTCGTCGTACAAGAGGAGCGAGGCGCCCACCCCCTTAAGCGGCCAGCACGGGATCCCCGCCTCGCCGAGACACGCCACCCACTCCGCCGTTTCGCTGCGCAGGTACAGATTGCGCGCCAGGTTGTCGAAGTAGATCCGACGCGCCGCGACAAGCGCATCCGACGCGAGGCCCGGCAATTCCATCATCGTGCGGGCCACGAGCGGGCCGACCTCCTGACGGCCCGCCCGGGCCAGCATCGCGAGCTGCCCCGAGGCGCCCTGGGTCGAGAGGAGGCCGGCGACCCGTGGTGCTTCGATCGCGTTGAAGCGGGTCCGGAGCACGGCGACGATCAGATCGTCGACTTCGATCCCCGCCTTCGCCGCCGGGGGCGACGCTGTGGGCGCGGATCCACGGGGGAACGCGCTCATGCCCGGGCGTCTTCGAGGCGCGTCGCGGCGCTGCCGGCGATGCGATAGCGACACGAGCACTGGGCGCAGCGCGCGGAGGTGCCACGCCGGGCGAGACGCGCGCCGCAGCGGCAGACGTGGCCGACGACGCGGCCGGGAACGCCCACGACGAGCGCGTGGGTCGGAACGTCCCGGGTCACCACCGCGCCCGCGCCGATCATCGCGTACTCCCCCACCGTGATGCCGCACAGAAGCGTGGCGTTCGCGCCGACCGATGCGCCGCGCTCAAGGAGCGTGCGCCGCACCGGGCCGCGATAGACCTTGCTGCGCGGCCGGAGATCGTTCGTCAACACCGCGTTCGGACCCAGGAAGACGTCGTCCTCCGCCACGACACCGTTCCAGACCGCCACTCCGTTCTTGACGGTCACCCGGTCACCCAGGACGACACCGGTCTCGATGAAGCAATGCTCGCCGATGTTGCACTCGGCCCCGACGCGCGCGCCGGGCATCACGTGCGCCCAGGCCCAGACGCGCGTCCCGAGGCCGATCTTGTCCGTCTCCACCAGCGCGAGCGGGTGCTTGTAGAACCCGCCGGGAGCCCGGCGCGCGGCGCCGTTCCCCGCGCCCCGCCGTCGTCGAACGGCGGTTCGTCGCCTGGGCCCCCGTCGCGTCTTCATCGTTCTCAGACCGGAACCCGCGCGTGACCGTTTCGCAGCGAATGCTGGGCCGCGTTCAGCACGCGGGTCACCTTCAGCCCGACCTCGCCGCTGCTGCGGGGAACCGCCCCCCGCGCGATGCACTCGAGGAAGTGGGAGCACTCGGTCCGCAACGGCTCCGACTCCTTCAGCATGGGCGTGACGATGTCGCCGTAGCGATAGGAGTAATGGAACTCGCCGAACGAGTCGTAATGCTTCGGCCCGTCGACTCCCCGGTCGTACAGGCGCAGCTTCTCGTTGCTCGACAGATCGTCGTAGACCAGCATTTGTCGATTTCCAACCAGCGTCATCTGCCGGACCTTGCGCGGATCGAGCCAGGAGACCAGCAGATTCGCCATCAGCGCGGGCGCGAATTCCAGGGTGACGATCGCCACGTCCTCGACTCCCTCGGTGACGTGAGCGCTGCCGATCGCCGAGACGTGGGTCGGCATCATCCCCAGGACGTAGAGCAGGATCGAGACATCGTGCGGCGCGAGATCCCACAGCACGTTGATGTCCTTCTGGAACAGGCCCAGGTTGACGCGCTCGGAACGCACGTAGAGGATCTCGCCCAGCGCCGATTCCGCCAGCATCTCGCGCATACGATTGACGGCCGCGGCGTACTCGAAAGTGTGGCCGGCCATGAGCACGAGACCGCGCTTGCGAGCCAGGGCGATCAGCTCCTGCGCCTGCTCGACCTCGGTGACGAAGGGCTTCTCGACCAGGACGTGCTTGCCGGCCTCGAGCGCCATCCGGGCGAAGGGGTAGTGCGTGTGGACCGGCGTGGCAATGACCACGGCGTTTAGGTCCGGGTCCAGCAGGATCGTCTCGGCCTGCGTCTCGACGCGGACCCAGGGGTAAAGCTCGGCGACGTGCCGCCGGCGCTCCTCCGAT
>DAISWT010000013.1:0-8211 GCA_036826235.1 Acidobacteriota bacterium
AGGTACGCCGGTGTCGTCGAGTGCCAGGAACGGGGACGAATCCCGGGCTGTGTCGCCGGTGGGCGCCACCACGCCGACGTGAGTTCCGGAAGCGTCGGTGACACTGAAGCCGATCGCCCAGATCGCCCCGGTGCGTCCGCGCATCGACCGCCCTTTTTGCTCCCAGACCAGGACGGTTGATCCATCGCCGGCGGTCAAGGTGTGCCGGGCCGCCGCGGCCGGCAGGCAGGACGCGGCGAGGCACAGCAAAATCCCCGCGACCCTCGCTGCCAACGTCGCCCCCGCGTGACTCCTCACCGCCCGGCTCCTAGAATGGGTTCTTGAGATTGATGATGTTGCTCACGTCGAACGTGCGGAGAAACTGCTTCAGCACCGGAAGGTGGGGATAGAACTCCTGCAGCTTGTCGAAGTAGAGATCGCTCCGCTCCTCGTTGTCCATGAGCAGGTTCACTTCGCCGAGAAGGTAGTAGCAGTTCTTCAGGATGTCCTTGTAGTCCTTGTCCGCGGCGATCGCCAGCGCCTTCTCTCCGTACTCCTCCGCCCGCTTGAACTCCTTGAGCTGCATGTAGGCGAAGCACAAATCCTGGTAGCACTCGACCAGGCAGCGGGTGTTCCCGTTGGCGAGCGAGATCTGCAGAGCCTCGAGGATGATGGCGATGCCCTGGCGGTAGCGCTTTTTCAGCAGGCAGCAGTATCCCAGGTTCTCCTTGATGTAGTCGACGGGATACGACGTGCCCAGGCTGCCCTTCTGGCTGATCGACAGGGCGAAGCGGTACTCCGCCATGGCGTCGTCCAGGTAGCTCATGTTCATGTAGATGTTGGCGATCAGATTGTGGCAGGTCGATTTCCAGGCATAGTTTTCGATGCTGTCGCACGCCCGCAGCGCGCGCTTGGCATACAGCAAGGCCTTCTGCAGGCGCCCCTGTCTGCGCAAGGCGCTCGCCAGGTTGGACGAGGCGATGAAGATGATGTCCGTGTCCGGACTCTTCAGCAGGATCTCCCTGAGGCCCTTTTCGGCCTCCTGGATCTGACCCAGCGAGAGCCGCGCCGTGCTGAGGTTGCACGTCGCCCGGTGGATCAGGTGCTGGTCGTCCAGCTCGCGGGCGATTCCCAGCGCCGCCTCGAACTGATCGGCGGCCTGGCGGAAGTCGCCGCTCTGCACCTGCAGGGTCCCTTCGGCGGTCAATTCCGAGTAGCGCGCCTTGAGATCCGCGGCCATGGAAGGCTCCTCAGTTGTCTTTCTTGATCTTCTCTTCTCGGACCTTCTCGTCGGACTGGAGCTTGAACTGGATGAAGCTCTGGACCTCTTCCTGCGCCCGGGGCGACAGCTTCTGGTACTGACGCAGGAACTCGTACTCGCGGTCCCGCGACACCGCCGCGGCGTCTTCGTTGAAGAAATCGGCGATGTTCATCTCGAAGATCGAGAGAATCTTGAACAGCGTCTCGAGGCTGACCTTGTACTCCCCGTTCTCCATGCGGCAGAGGTCGGACTGCTGGATGCCGATCCGGTGGGCGAGGTCGGCCTGCGTGAGGCTGCGATCCTTGCGGAGCGAGCGGATTCTGGACCCCACCAGCAGCGACTGTCTCTTAAATTTTGACGTCATCATGCGAACAGTTCCGAATTATTCTCTCGAAATCCCTGTGAAACAAGGCACTTGAGACCGATGGCGCTAACCCAAATAGATCTTGACACGCTTGTTGCGCAAACATATACTTGCGTCGTCAGCTCACACAGCCATTGCCATTCGCCGCGTCAATATCTTGATGAAGCTGTCGAGAAGAAGCGCGCAAGCGGTTGCCTCTCAACCTTTCTCCAGCGTCACTCGAGGGGTACGAGTGTCTTCCGCTGCTTTCTTCGCCGAAGGATTCCACTCTTCCGGGACCCGAGCCCGAAAGATTTGACCTAAATGTATGGTGTTACAAAACCGAAGTCAAGGGAAAAGACGTGAACGGGAGCTGCCAGGCGGGGAATAAAGGAGAAGGACGAGCCTGATGGCAAATCGCTCTTTTGAAAGAAGTTCCTGCGTTTCGAAATATCTTCAGGAAATCAGCGAATTCCCCCTTCTGACCAAGGAAGAGGAGCATGAGATCGCCGTCCGGATGGAAGAGGCGATGGGCAAGGACGGCTCCTACCACGATCTGGTCAAGTCGAACCTCAGCTTCGTCGTCAAGATCGCCAGCGAGTACAAGAATATGGGGCTGCCCTTCGAAGACCTGCTGAACGAGGGGAACATCGGCCTGATCGAGGCGGCGCACCACTTCGACGCCGCGCGCGGAACCAAATTCATCACCTACGCCATCTGGTGGATCCGCAAGTCCATCCTGAAAGCCCTCTCCCAGCACGCCGCCATGGTTCGCATCCCCAACTACCAGCTCAAGAAGGTCCGCAACGTGCGCAATACGGAGCGCATGCTGGCGAAGGAGCTGGGGCGGGAAGCCGACCGGGAGGAGATCTCCAAAGAGCTGCGCGTCACCATCGCGAAGATCGACGAGATCCTCCAGATGAAGATGCGGGAGCTGTCCCTGGACGAGAAGGTCGGCAAAGACAAGGACACGCCGATATCCGACTACCTGGTCGACGGACGCTCGGTGAACCCCGAGGACGAGCTGATCAAGAACGAGAGCCAGGTGGTCATCCGCATGGCGCTGCGCAGCCTGAGCGACCAGGAACAGACGGTCATCATCAACCGTTTTGGTCTCGAGGGCGGTCGCGTCTTCACGCTCAAGGAGATCGGCGAGAGGCTCGGTGTGTCACGCGAGCGCGTCCGACAGATCGAGAACCAGGCCAAGAAGCGACTGCGGAAGCTGATCGCACGTCAGCAGCGCAGCGATGGCCAGACGGCTCCCCGCAACGGACGCGGAGGATCGGGCGAACCGCCGGCGGCCCGCATCCGCGCCAAGGGGTCCGTGTCGCACTGATCGATCCGGCCGGTCTCCGGGCCGGCTTGGTGGGCAACCGCATCACGTCCTGCCGCTCCCCGCGAGGGTCCCTCTTCGCGGGGAGTTTTTTTGAAATGCCCCGAAGCGCTGTGCTATTCTGCCGCGCGGTCAATTCCACGGAGAACGGCGGAGCATGCGGCTGACGCGCGATCAGGTCGAGGCGATGTCCCAGCGGATCATCCGCGGTCTGGTCAAGGAAGAGATGATCGCGATGGACCGGCCCGAGGCCGCGGTCGATCTGCTCGCCGACGTGTTCACCGCGGACCTGGAGGCCGAGGACCGGCTGAACGACGAAGTCCACGAGCTCCTCAAGAATTACTCCGACGAGATCAGCCGCGGCATGATCAACTACCAGGATCTGTTCCGCAAGGTGAAGACCAAGCTGGCGCGCGACCGCAAGATGGTGCTCTAGTGAAGCTCAATCACGAACGCTGCGTGCACCTGTCGCACCTGTTCGTCAACGCGCTCGAAGACGACGATGACGTCGAGTTCCTGCGCGACCCGAACGACATCCGGCTGCGCGTCCTGCAGGTGCTCGAGTCCGAGCTCATGAAAGAGGAGGAGCTCGAAGAGGCGATCCGCCGCAAGATCGCGTCGCACAGGCGGGACGTTCCCGAGGGCAGCGCCGAATGGGACCTCCTGTTCCGCAGGTACTACGACGAGGAGATGAAGAAGGTGAAACGGGTCCGCGAATAGCCCGCCCGCCGGACCTCGCGCCATGAGCCTCCCCCGCCAGATCGTCGTCGGCACCGCCGGGCACATCGACCATGGGAAAAGCGCGCTGGTTCGGGCCCTCACCGGTACCGACCCCGACCGCCTGAAGGAGGAGAAGGAGCGGGGGATCACCATCGACATCGGCTTCGCCAACCTTGAGCTGGACGACGGCACCCGCGCCGGCTTCGTGGACGTGCCCGGCCACGAGCGCTTCGTCAAGAACATGCTGGCGGGCGTCGGCGGCATCGACCTCGTCCTGCTGGTGATCGCGGCGGACGAGTCGATCAAGCCGCAGACCCGCGAGCATTTCGACATCTGCCGCCTGCTGCGCATCCCGCACGGCATCATCGTCCTCAGCAAGAGCGATCTGGTGGATCCCGACATCCTGGACCTCGTGCGTCTGGAGGCGCGCGAGTTCGTCGCCGGGTCGTTCCTGGACTCGGCGCCGATCATCGCGGCCAGCAGCCGCACCGGGGCGGGGCTCGCGGACCTGAAGGCCGCCCTCCGGGACCTCGCCGCGCTGGTGCCGCAGCGCCCCGCGCTGGGGCTGACGCGTCTGCCGGTGGATCGGTCCTTCAGCATCAAGGGATTCGGCAGCGTGGTGACCGGGACGCTGATCGCCGGCACCATCAGGGAGGGGGACGACGTCGCGATCCTGCCCGGGGCGACGACCGCGCGGGTGCGCGGGCTGGAGGTCTTCAACAAGCCGACCCAGGTGGCCTACCCGGGGCAACGGACCGCGGTCAACCTGCAGGGGGTGGAGGCCGGCGCGGTCGAGCGCGGCCACCTGCTCACCGCCCCGGGAATCCTGGAGCCGTCGTACCTGCTCGACGTGACCCTGGAGGTGCTGCGGAGCTCCGAGGCGCCGCTCAAGGACATGTCCCGCGTGCGCTTTCACCACGGCACGCTGGAGGCGATGGCGCGGGTGAAACTCCTCGAAGGGTCCGCGACCCCACCGGGCGCCAGCGGCTTCGCCCAACTCCGTCTCGAGTCGCCCGTCGCCGCCCTGCCGGGTGACCGCTTCATCGTGCGCCGCTACTCGCCTCCGATCACCATCGGCGGGGGGACGATCCTGCACAACCGGCCGCCGAAGCTCCGGCGTTCGTCCGCGGGCGCAGGCGAGCGCTTCGAGCGGCTGGCGGATCCTGCGCCCGCGATCCGGCTCAGGGCGCTGGTGCAGGAGGCGGGCGCCTCCGGCATCGATGCGCACGGCTTGCGGTCCCTCACGGGGCTGGACCCGCAGGAGAGCGCGCGGTTGATGGAGCCGATGGTGCGGGATGGTGACGTCATCGCCCTGCCCGTGGCTGTCGTGCGCTACGTGGCGGGAGGCGCCTGGCACGAGCAGGCGCAGAGGACCGTCACCGCCCTGGAGGCCTTCCACGCCAGGGAGCCGCTCAAGGAAGGATTCCCCAGGGAAGAGCTGCGGACGCGTCTGTTCGCGCGCACGTCTCCCGACGTTTTCAAGTTCCTGCTCGCGGATCTCTCCCGCGCGGGAACGATCCGGATGGAGAAGGATCGCGTCGCCATGGCGTCGCACCGGATCGCGCTCACCCCGAAGGAAGCGGCGCTCATGGAACAGATCGAAGCCCGCTTCGCGACCGCCGGCAGCAACCCACCCGACCTGGACGAGGTGACCGCGGCGCTGCGCGCCGAGCCCTCCCAGATCGAGCGCCTGTTCCACCTGCTCCTCGGCCGCGGCAGGCTGGTCCGCATCCCGGACGGAAAGGTGTTCCACGCGCAGGCGCTGGAGGACCTGAAACGCCGCCTCTGGGAGCAGCGCGTCAGGAGCCCGCTCATCGACATCTCGGAGTTCAAGGAATTGAGCGGCACGAGCCGCAAGAACGCCATCCCGCTTCTGGAGCACTTCGATCAGTCGCGCGTGACGCGCCGGGAAGGCAACAAGCGCCTGATCCTTCCTCCCCCCGTCATTGACTAACCCCCGATCGAGGTCTAAGATAGTTGCTCTGGGGGTGCACCCGATGGGTTCGATCGGCGTTCCCGAACTGATTCTGATCTTCGTCATCCTGCTGCTGATCTTCGGAGGGAAGAAGATCCCCGAGCTCGCGCGCGGCCTGGGCGCCGGCATCCGTAACTTCAGGGATGCCATGCGCGAGGGCGATCAGGGAGAGCCGAAGAACAAGGATCCGAAAGGCAACTGAACGTCGCGCCACGCCACGCTGCCCTCTCCAGACAGGAAAGGGCGCGACCGGACGTTCGACCCCCGGCCCCGCATGTCGATCAACCCGCCCCCGACCACGCCGTCACCCCAGATCCGGGAGGAGATCGCCCTCCAGAAGGCGACGGTTGCTCGCCTCAAGAGGGAGATTCTCGGGGTCGACCGCAACGCCCGCAAGCGGTACATCAGGGAGTTCCACGATGAGTTCTCGAATCTCGAGGGGCTGTCCACCTTCGACGACCTGGTCATCGCCTGCTACCAGGCCGATCTGGTGTACGTGGGCGACTACCACGCCCTGCCGTCGTCCCAGGAGTTCGCGGCCCGCCTGCTGAGCGAGATCGCGGAACGGTCGCGCGAGGTCGTGCTCTGCCTGGAGATGGTGTACACGCGCAACCAGAAGATCCTCGATCGCTATATGGCGGACGAGATCGATGAGGCCGAGTTCCTGAAGGGGATCCGGTACGACGTCGACTGGGGCTACGACTGGGCCTCCTTCCGCCGGCTGTTCGAGGTGGCGCGCCGGCACGGTCTGCCCGTCTACGGGATCGACTGCGAGCCGCGCAGCGGCCTGCGCTACATCCGCCGGCGGGACGCTCACGCCGCGGCGCGCATCGCCGACATCGCGCGGGCGCGTCCGCGGGCCAAGATCGTCGTCGTGGCCGGCGAATCCCACCTGGCGCGGAACCACCTGCCCCGCAAGGTCACGGCCGATCTGAAGGCGGAGGGGCTCGAGCGCCGCGGCATCATCGTGCTGCAGAACCTGGAGGAGATCTACTGGCAGCTCGCGGAGCGGGGCGAGGAGCAGGTCGACGTCGTGACCCTCGGTCCCGGCCGGTTCTGCCACTTCAACACCAGCCCGATCGCCAAGTACGAGGCCTACCGGCAGAACCTGGAAGTCTGGAAAGGGGATGCCGAAGACAGCGAGGACGTGGACCTCAGCTCGACGGTCTACAGCATGATCGACACCATCCTGAAGTTCCTGCGCATCGACAAGTACAGCCATTACGTGGCGGGCAACGGGCGACGGCGCGAGTTCCTGGTGGACGTGTATCCCGACATCTATTCCGGTCTGGACGACAAGGAGATGAAGCACCTCTTGCGCGGTCACAGGCTCAGCCCGGAAGACGCGCAGGAGATCGCCGGTCACATCGCCGAGCGCGGCTCGTGCTACATCCCCCGCATCAACACCATCCTCATCGGGCAGCTGAACGTGGTGCACGCCGGCGAGGAAGCGGCCCACTTCGTCAACTGCGCGCTGAAGGGGGAGATCTACGACGAGGCGCCGCGCGAGATGCCCCAGCACGACCTGTTCTACAACGGCGTGCTGGAGGAGGCGCTCGGCTTCTTCGGGTCCAAGCTGCTCGACCCCAGCCGCAACCACTTCTTCGAGACGGAGTTCTACCAGTACTACCGCAAGGATCGGGAGACCATCGAGCGCGAGACACGCTACGGCTACGACGAGTTCAACGCCATCATCCACTTCATCCTGCTCCACAAGAAATTCGAGCAGAGCTACGCGCAGTACGATGAGGTGCCGCCCGAGATTCTCGAGGGCATCCGCGCCGAGCCGCGGCGCGCCAACGTCCTCATCCACGAGCTGGGATACTTCCTGGGCCAGCAGATCCACGACGCGTACCGCGCCGGGGTCCTCGATCGCCGCGCGATCAACCGCCTGTTCCACCGCTCGTTCCGCGACAGCGGCAGCGCCTTGAAGACCTACCTCGACCTGACCGAGCGCCTGCGGCCGGCGTTCCGGGACGGCTCCACGCCGCTCCCGCCGGCCACGACGAGCGGGCCCTCGACCGCCTGAAGGGCGCTCGCCCGCCCCAGGCCCGGCCTCAGCCCGACTGCGCCCGCATCTCCGCCTTGCGGAACAGAACCCCCGACGTCGAGCTGAACAGGTAAGCGGAGAGGACGACCTCGAGATACCCGAGGCGGACCAGCTCCTCGAGCGTCTGGAGCGCCTCATCGATGCCGCAGCCGAGCCGCGCGGCGGCGTCCTCCGCCACCAGCTGCGGACCGCCCGTGGAGACCAGGATCGCCAGGAGATCCCGGCAGCGGCGGTGCAGCGCCAGTCGCGTCATGCGACGCAGGCGGAGGTCGCGCACCAGGGCCGCGGCCAGGACGGCGGCGGCCCGCCCGGCGATGGGATCGACGCATTCCAGAAATATATCGAACCGGTCGTACCGGCCGGCGTAGGCGCAGGTCGCGCCGCTACAGCGCGGTCTGCCGGAAACCGCCACGATGATCTCGATGGCGACGTGCTCGATCAGATGGGCGAGAAAGAGTCCGTCCCCCTCGCCGCCGTTGTCGACGAGGGACCCGGCGGAGGCTTCTCCCGCCCCCCTCCCGGCAAGAAGGAAGGCGAGCGTGTCGTCCCC
>DAISWT010000013.1:8263-17444 GCA_036826235.1 Acidobacteriota bacterium
CGCCCCCCCCGGCAAGCCCAGACCGCCGGGTGCGAAGCCGGCGCCCAGGTCCAGCGTCATGCGGATGCGCGGGATGCCGGGGACGAATCCGGAGTGCAGGCGCGCCGCCTCCGGGAACGGCCCCGCCTGCACGTCCCGGATCAGGATCGAGTCGGGCGGGACCTCGTCACCGGCGTCGTCGGGCGGATCGGCGGCGGGCCGGGAGGCCTGCGGGCGCCGGCGTATCTTGTGAAGGAAAGGACGGAGCAGCTCATCCGACACCAGACGTCTCCGTCAGGATCCGGTCAGCGACCCGTCGCTGAATCGTCCAGGTCGAGCGTGCCCTGGAGCACGACACGGTACTCCCCGGTCTCCCGGTCGAGCATCTCGACCTGGGCCGCGGCGTTCACCGAGTGGATGATCAGCTCTCCGATCTTGGTCCGCAGGGTCGCGGGCGACGTGGGCGAGGCCTCGAGGGCCGGAAGGTCCTGCAGGCGGAAACGCGGCATGACGGGCTCCTGGATCGTGAACGGTGCGTTCAGGTCCTGTCGAACGGGGTCTTCTCGATATCGAGCGTCCCGTGGAGCACGATCCGGTACTCTCCGGTCTGGGGGTTTACCGACTCGATCTGCACGCGCGCCGACGTCGAGCTGATGAGCATCTCCCCCAGTTTGGATCGCAGCGTGGCGGCCGATGTCGGAGCCTTTTCGAGCATCGAAAAATCTTCGAGATGGAAACGGGGCATCATGAGTCGAACCTCCTGGAATGGCCGAGCGGCGGCGCCGCGCCCGGCGCCGGATCCGCCGCCCGCGATGAATCGGGGCCGGAGGCGCACGTCACCACCCGGCGGTAGCCCTGGGAGGTGATCTCGAGCGGTGCCCGGGCGATCTCGCGCTCGAGCCCCTTCTCGATCTCGTCGACCAGGTCGTTCAGGATGGTGGCCCCGGTCGCCCCCGTCCGCTGCGGGACGGCGGCTTCGATCGCCGGCACGATCCCGCCCTCGTGCTCCGGCGCCAGGAGCTCGGACATCTCGACGTGGGAGACGGGACCGGCCTGCCCAACCGGACGAGCCCCGGCATCGGCGAGGGTCTGCGGCGCACGGCCTTCGTGTTTCGCCTCCTCGGGGCGCCGGAAGTGCGGCAGCGACGGCAGAGGGATCCGCTTCAGCTCGACGGCCGGCGTGGCGCGGGTCGCGGGAGACGGCGGGCGGGCATCGCGTTCAGCGGTCATGGGGTTCCCTCCTGGGCGGCGCCGCATCCGTGCGCCGCCCGAAACTCCAGAACGATCCGGCCAGAGTCATGGGGGCAGGGACCGGTTGCGATCGTGCCGGCTCGGGCGATGCCGACCCAGCCGGCGCGGTCGTCGTTTCTCCGGAACTTGGCGACCGGGACGATGCGGCGGAATCGTCGTCCCTGGGGATCTCCGGGGGCAACCCCGGCCGGAGCGGATCGAGGATGGAGTCGGCCACCGAGAACGTCCGCCGGCCGCCGTGCGCCTTCGAGCTGAATCCCATCCAGGAAACCAGGGCCACGTCATCCACGACGGGATCGCTCTCCGCCGCCTGGTCGCGCGCCCGCGATTCTTCGACCGCGGCGGCGGGTCCCTTCGGGGCCGGTCTGCGGCGCGGCCGTGTCTTCACGTCGCCCGGCCTGACGCGCGTCTTAGGGGCCGGCTCGCCGGTCTCCCGGGCGACCGCCGCGATGCGCTCCGCCAGCGACAGAGGAATCCCGGTCGTCGAAGCGAGGCGCTCGGGGCCCGCCGCCGCGATCGCGGCGGTGCTGTCGAAACCATCACGCGCCAGCCGATCGAGCACATCGCGGCCGAACAGCTGCACCAGCAGCGTCAGCCCAAGTCTCTCGCGCCCGCCCGCCTCGCTCACGGCCCGCTCTCCTTGACCGACGGCTTCACGGTCAGCATTCGGCGACGACCTCCTCGGCCAGCGCCATGTAGTCCCTGCAGCCACGCGCGTTCGGGTCGTAATCCACGATCGGCAGCCCGAAGCTCGAGGCCTCCTTCAGCTTGACGTTGGCGTGGATGACCGTGCCGAACAGCGCCTCCCCGAAATAGCCGCTCAGGTCCTTGAGGATCTCCCGCCCGAACGTCGTGCGCCGATCGTAGAGCGTGGCGAGGGCCCGGACGCGCGGTGTCTCCCCCTTGGGTCCCGCGGCCCCTTCGATGAACTCGAGGAGCTGGCTGACCCCGTACAGGGCGAAGAACCCCGTCTCGACCGTGATGATGGTCTCGTCCGCGGCGCGCACGGCATTGGCCGTGAGCAGCCCGCCGGTCGGCGGGCAGTCGATCAGCACGAAGTCGTAGCGGCTCGCCACGCCGCCGAGGGCACGCTTCAGCGTCTCCTCGCCGTGCGGCAGAAGGTTCAGCCGCTGCTCCGCCAGCGTCAGGCGGGGATTCGAGGGGGCCAGGTCCAGGTTGTCCGACACGCGGCGGACCACGCCATCGAACGTCCCGCCCTCGGTGAGGGCGTCGCAGACGGTCGCCCCGTCCAGCTCGGGCCGGCCGCGACTGAGCCCGAGCGAGGCGTGGGCCTGGGGGTCGAGGTCGACGATGAGCGTGCGTCGCCCGAGGCGGGCCAGGCAGGCGCCCAGATTGATCGCCGTGGTCGTCTTGCCGCAGCCCCCCTTCTGGTTGGCGATGGCGATTACGCGCATTCCGGACCTCGATCGGTGCGCCGACGCGTCTCCCCGGGCGCCACGCCGTCCGGCCCGGTGCCCTCCATCGGCCCGGGATCGGCCCCCACGCGGCGCTGGTCGATCGCAAGCAACAGGGCGCGCCCGACGCCCCGCAGGCACGCCGAGGCGGGGGCCGCCGGCTGATTCAGGAGTATCGGGATGCGGGACGCGACGGACGCGCCCACGCGCGCGTCGTTCAGGACGTGACCCAGATAGAACAGCGGCCGCCCCAGGAAGCGCCGGCTGACCCGCTCGATCTTGCCGAACACTTCGAGCCCCTCGAGCGCGCTGCCCGCCCGGTTGACCACCACCAGGATGCGGGCCGCCCGATTGTTGTGGGCCACGTTCTTGATGACGGCATAGCCGTCGGTCATGGCGGTCAGGTCGGGAGTCGTGACGATCAGGATGTCCTCGAACGCGTACAGGAACGACGTCGTAGCCCGGCCGATCCCGGCGCCGGTGTCGACCAGCACCACCTCGGCGCTGCCGCCGGCCGAGTCCATGGCGGCCACCAGCCGGCCGAGGCGGCCCGGGTGCAGATCGGCCATATCGGGCCTTCCCGAGCCGCCCGCGGCCAGCCGCACGCCGACCGGCCCCGTCTCGGCGACGTCGTCGAGGGTGGCCCCCGTCTCGATCACGTCCATGACGGTGCGCTGGGGCTGCATGCCGAGCAGCAGGTGCAGGTTCGCGAGCCCCAGGTCGGCGTCCACGGCGATGATCCGCAGCCCCGACGCGGCCAGGTGCACGGCGAGGTTGCTGGTCAGGACGGACTTGCCGGTGCCCCCCTTGCCGCTGGTGACGCAGACCACGACGGGGCGCGGCAAGACGCTGCGCGCGCCGTCCCTGACGAGACTCAATCCGGATGATGGGCCGGGCGCGCCGAACGGCGACCCGGCGATGTCATGCAGCCCCCGCCCCAGGCGACGGCGTGTCAATACGACCCCTTCAAGTCGACCTCCTGTCGCGCTCCCGCCTCTGCCGCTCGAACCGTTCGAATTCCTCCATTTCCTCCGTCGTCAGGGTCTCGAAAGCGGACGCCGGCGCGGCCGAATCGGATGGAGGCTCGAGGATGGTATCGGCCGGATCACCGGCGCGGCCCCAGGCGGGGACTTCGTCCGGGGAGCCGGGCCAGACCGGATCCTCTCCGGATTCGGGTGCGACCGACGGCGCCTCGGCGGCCCGGCCCTCCTCCGCGGGGAGGACACCGTCGGGCCAGAACGGACGAGGCTCCTTCGAGGAGCGCGGCCCGGAGCCGTTCCCACCGTGGACCGGCGGGCCCGCCGGGGCGATTCCGAACAGCGACGCGGCGCGCTCGATGACCACGCGGGAGCCGTCCTCGAAGACGACCTGGCGCGCCAGGAGGGCGGTGATGTCCGGTGTGAGAAGGGCAAGGCGGCGCAGGAAGGCGTGCGTGAACGAGGGTGCCAGAAGCAGACCGCGGACCGGCCGATCGAGATCCACTCCCTGCCCGGCGTAAAGTCGTCCCAGCAGGTCGCGCTGATCGCTGGACCAGATCTGCGCGTCGAGCAATCTTACGAGCGCCGCGTCGGGGTCGCCCGCGTCCAGGACGACGATCGACATTCCGCCGCCTCGATCGACGCCGATCGCGTCGACCATCCCCGAATTGCCCGTCTTCAGATCGACATCAAGGACGCGGAACCCTTCCTCCAGGATCGAAGGATTGGACCGGATGAGCTCCTTGATCGAGTCGGAACCGCCGAGGGAACCGGGGGCGGTACGTGACGGCAACGCTCGCCTCGTGGCGCGCGTGCAGCGCCTTCCAGGGCGACCCGGTCTGCACCGGGCCGGTCATGGGGCGGCGACGTGGGGACGCGCCTGCGTCGAAAGGCGCCGCCCGATGGTGCGATCCGCCGCGTGGAGCCGCCCGTGAAGATTCTCGCTGCAGGATGGTCTGCCTGACTGGCGCGCGGCCTATCAACTTGACCGTCAACAGCTTCGGTCGGACGACATCGTAAGCGAGTCGCTTCCGTCAAGTCAAGGAGAAAGGGCCTGTGAGGAGAGACGGCCCCGGGATGTTCACGGCTGGTTTCTAGGGCATTTTCCCGCCAGATCTGAGGCACCTACCTCACTGTGATTCTCCCACGCCTGATGTAGATTGAGGTCGAGGCCCGTCAATGCGTCGCAAGCCGAAAGCAGGAAGTGCCGGTCTGCGGGAGGCGCTCGTCGACGTCGCGCAGATTCTCGGCACGGAAAGCGGCGCGGATCTGTATGCGTTTCTCGTGACGCGTCTGGCGAGACGACTGGACGCCGAGAACGTTCTCCTGTTCGATATCACCGAGCGCCAGGACGAGCTCAGGGTGCTGGCCGCGAGCGGCCCCGGAGCGATCGCGCCCGGGGCCAGGCTCAACCAGTCCGATCTCAAGGGCTTGTTCGCGGTCCGCGGGTACCTCGGAATTCCGCTGGCCGAGGCCGCCGGACGGCCGCTCGGGATGCTGGCGATCGCGTGGCGAGAGGCTCCCGCCGACATCCGGATCGCCGAATCGCTGGCGCGCCTGGTGGCGGCGCGCGCCTCGGCGGAGATCGAGCGCCGGCGCCTGGAGAGCACGGTCAGGAAGCTGGCCGCCCTGCCGGTGGCCGACCCCCACCCGGTGCTGGAGTTCTCGGGCGACGGAGTCCTGCGCTTCCACAACGACGCCGCCATCAGGCTGGCCCGATCGCTGGGGAAGGATGACCCGATCTACATCCTGCCGCGCGACACCACGGGCCTCGTCAAGACCTGCCTGGCCACCGGCCGGAACGGACTCATCGTGGACTCAATCGACGGCGATCGCACCATCGTCTGGTCGTTTGTTCCCATCGTCCGGAGCGACGCCGTGTTCGCCCGTGCGTTCGAGCTGTCGCTGTTCCTGAACCTTCATGAGGAGCTGAAAGGCCGCGGGGGGAGGGCGCGATCGCCCGGGCCGTCCGGAGAGTTGAAGACTCCCGGAAGGGCCGTCAAATCGCCCATCGAAAGCGGTCGCGTGCACTGAAGAGATCGCACCAGCGTTTGACTTCTGCCCGGGTGCCGATACATGATGCCGGGGCAAGCGAACGTGGTCAGGAAAGCCCGCCGGCAGGAAACGTCTTCATGCCATCGCCAACGACTTCGAGGTCGCGCACCCCTGACGATCGGCTCGGGCCGATGTTCGCGGCCAACCCCTGTCCGATGTGGGTGGTCGACAAGGCGATGCGCGCCTTCCTGGATGTGAACAAAGCGGCCATCCGGATGTACGGGTACTCGCGCGGCGAGTTTCTTGCCATGCCCGCAGACGACGTCCGGCGGCGGTTCTTCGACGAGACCTCGCATCACGCGAAAAAGGACGGAAGCATTATCGAAGTGGAGACCACGGTCACCCCCATCGAATGGTCGGGCTGCCCCGCCCTCCTGGTGCTGGTCCAGGACGTCACACGGCGGGCCAGCGCCGAGAAAGCGCTGCGCGACAGCCAGGAGCGCTTCCGGCTGATCTGCCGCGCCACCAGCGACGCGGTATGGGACTGGAACCTGGCGACCAACTCGGTCTGGTGGAACGACAGCGCCACGGAGGTGCTCGGCTACCGCGCCGACGAGATCGGCACGGACCCCGACTGGTGGACGCAGAGGATCCACCCCGAGGAGAGGGATGCGACCCGCGCCAGCCGGCTTCACGTCCTCGAGAATGGCGAGCAGCTGTGGTCCGCCGAGTACCGCTTCCGGCGCGCCGACGGCGCCTACGCCCACGTCCACGACCGCGGCTACGTGCTGCGGGACGACCGCGGCCGGCCGGTGCGGATGTTCGGGGCGATGCTGGACATCACGGCTCGCCGGCGGTCGGAGCAGGCGCTCCAGGAAAGCGAGGAGCGCCGACGGCAGATGGCGGACGCCATCCAGGACGTGTTCTACCTGAGCGACGCCAGGACCAACGAGATCATCTACATCAACCCGGCGTTCACCCGGATCTGGGGCCGCCAGCGCCGGGAGATCCTGAAACGGCCGCGCGCCTGGCTGGAGATGGTGCACCCCGACGACCGGGAGCGCGTCGAGCGATCCCTGGACAACTGGAAGCCCGAGGGCAAGACCCACGAGTGGAACGAGGAGTACCGGATCGTCAGGCCGGACGGCTCCATCCGCTGGCTGTGGGCGCGCTCGTTCCCGGTGCGCGACGCCAGCGGGGCGCTCGTCCGCTTCGCGGGAGTCGAGCGCGACATCACCGAGCGCAAGCAGGCCGAGGAGACCGTGCAGTCGCTCCTGACCATCACCCGCGAGCTGAACTCAACCCTCGACGTGGACGCGCTCATGGTCGCCATCGTGAAGGGGACGCTCAGACTGCTGGGGGCGGAGGGGGGCTGCGCCGGTCTGCTGACGCCGCAGGGTATGACGTGCAAGAAGTTCTGCACCGAGACCGAGGTGCGGGATTTCTCGTACTGCTGGCCCGCGGGGCGCGGTCTGGCCGGCTGGGTCGCCGTCCACAAAGAGACCTACATCACCAACGACGCAGCCAGCGACCCCCAGATGACCCCCGCGCTGCGCAAACAGTTCGGCGTGAAGTGCGCCATCTGCGCGCCGCTCCTCGACCCGCGGGGCGAAGTCATCGGCTTCATCCACATCCTCAACAAGAAGGACGGCTCCGGCTTCCAGCGTCCGGACGAGGAGAAGCTGACCGCCGTGTCACGCGCCGCCTCGGTCGCGGTCCAGAACGCCCTGACCTACCACAAGCTGGTGGAATCGGCCGAGGCGCTGCGTCAGGCCGAGCTGAAATACCGCGGCATCTTCGAGAACTCCATCGAGGGCATCGGACAGTCCACGCCCGACGGGCGCATCCTGGCCGCCAACCCCGCCCTGGCGCGCATGCTGGGCTACGACTCTCCCGAAGAGCTGATCGCCGGCGCCCGGGATCTCGACCGCGACTTCTACGTCGATCCCGGTATGCGCCGGGAGATGCGGCGCGTCCTCGACAAGGACGGCGAGCTCTCGGGTCTCGAGGTACAAGTCCGCCGCAAGGACGGCACGCCGATCTGGGTGCTGATGAACCTGAGCGCCGTCCGGGACGCGGCCGGGAGAACCATGCATTACAACGGCCTGATCCAGGACATCACCCCGCGCAAGAAGACCGAGGACGCGCTGCGCGAGGTGTCCGGGCTGCTGTTGCAGTCGCAGAACCAGGAGCGCCGCCGCATCGCCCGCGAGCTGCACGACAGCACCGCCCAGAGCCTGGCCGCCCTGGCGATGAATCTCAGCCTGATCGGCAAGTCGGCCACCGCGCTCGACGCGAAGACCCGCAAGCGCCTGTCGGAGAGCCTGCAGCTCGCCCAGCAGAGCTGCCGTGAGATCCGCAACCTGTCCTACCTGCTCCACCCACCCGAGCTCCAGGACACCGATCTGTGGTCGGCCGTCCGCTGGTACGTCGAGGGGTTCTCCAGCCGCAGCGGCATCCGAGTCGACCTGAGCGTGCCGAAGTCGGCCAAGGATGACCGCATACCCGGAGACGTCGAGGTCACCCTGTTCCGCATCGTGCAGGAGAGCCTGGCCAACATCCACCGCCATTCCGGCAGCCACCGGGCCCGCATCCGTCTCGGCCGCAGCAAGTCGGGCGTCAGCCTGGTCGTCCGCGACGAAGGGCGGGGCCTGCGCGCCGCGACCTCCCGCGGCGCCGGCCGGGGTATGCTACTGGGCGTCGGCATCGCCGGCATGCGGGAGCGCGTCCGCCAGCTCGGCGGCCGCATCGAGATCGACTCCGACGGCCGCGGCACCTGCGTCAAGGTGACGGTGCCGGTGCCGCGGGGGAACTGACCGACGCACGCGACGGCGAGAGCGTCGCCGGCGGCGCCGGCTCGCGGGCGTCCCCATCCCGTCCCGATCGGGACACATTTCGTCTCGGGTGACGGCGGGGACGCCTTCCACAAGGCCCGGCTGGATCTCGCGCGCGGGCTTCTCCAGGTTCACAGCCTCCTGGATCTGAGCACCAGCGAGGTCTTGGAGGCGCTGTCCCTCAACGCCGCGACACTGGATTCACGCCTCTGGACCGAAATCGGGGAGCCGGGTATTCTTGTTGCCGCGCGATCCGGTAGACGGATGAATAGCGGATACCCCGGGGCCGGGCAAAATGGGGATTGAGATGAAGGTGGTCGTGAAGGAATCCGGGCTGGACGATATTGTCGAACGCCTGAAGCACGCCTATGACCCGGAGCGGATTTACCTGTTCGGATCCCGCGCACGAGGAGACGAGGGCCCTGACAGTGATTTCGATTTCCTGGTCGTGGTCCCGGATGACGCATCAAGGGAGAGGCGAGGAAGTCGCCTCGCCTATCAAGCCCTTCGAGGAACGGGAGTGGCTGCGGACGTCCTGGTGTGGACCCGCGCCTACTTCGAGAGCCGCCGCCATCTGAAGGCCTCGCTGTCATCCACGGTTGAATCCGAGGGACGGCTCCTCTATGTCGCATGATCCGGCGCGCGTCGCCGAGACCCGTGAATGGCTCCAGAAGGCTGTCCACTCTCCCGAAATTCGTCCTTCAAATAAGCGATAAATCGGTGGAGTAAT
>DAISWT010000014.1:0-6397 GCA_036826235.1 Acidobacteriota bacterium
GGGGCAGCCGCCCTCCGCCCGGGCGATCGCTTCATGGAAGGCGCGCTCCGCTTCCCCGGGCCTGCCGTCGGCCGCCCTCATCCGGCCGAGCGCGACCCGCGGCGCGCAGGCGCGCGGGGCGATCGCCAGCGCCTGGCTCAATTCCGCCTCGGCCCGTTCCGGGAGCCCGCCACGATGGTACAGGAGCGCCAGATCGGCGCGGAGACGGGGGTCCCACGGCATTTCGTCCACGGCCCGGCGATAGTCGGCGATCGCCTCGTCGATCCGTCCGCGCCCGGCGAGCAGCTGGCCGCGCGCCTGGAGCGACGCGGAGGACAGGGGCCCGGAGCGCTCAGCGATCGACCACTCGCGCAAAGCATCTTCGGGGTCGCCCTCCTCCAGACGCCGGAGGGCCAGTGCCTCCCGGGCGGCGCCGAACGAGTCGTCCTCTCTCAGGGCGGTGTCGAATTCCGAGCGCGCCGCGGCGGGCTGCCCGGAATGATCGAGGACGATCCCCAGGTCGTAGTGGATGATCGGGTTGTGGGGCGTCTGCGCGAGGGCCGCGCGGAAGAGCGTTTCCGCCGCCTGATCGCCACCCACGGTTCCGAAGAACAGGGCGGCATTGACCTCCGCCACCGGGACCGCGCGCCGCGGCAGGAACCGGCGCAGAAGCGCGGGCGCCGGATCGAGGGCGCCGGCGGCGTCCTCGGCGCGGCGCACCTGCTGCAGGATTCGAGCCCCGAGTTCGGGGTCACGCAGATCGAGGGCGGGCGGCGCGTCCGCCCCTGGCGCAGGAGTGCGCATGAAGACGCAGGCCGACAGATCGAGGAAGACGGGTCGCCAGTCGCCGTTTTCCGCAAGGTGCTTCAGGAGGGCGGACGATTCCGGATTCTGGCGGTGGCTCAGGACAACCGTGTCGACTCCATACTTCCTGGCGATTTGCTCGAACACGACCGGGTCGCGCTGCAGCCGGAGGTATGCCTTGAACAGGGATTCGTCGTGCACTTCCAGCCGTCCGTCGATGAAGGTTCGCCGCTCCGGGAACCAGCGCCAGGCGAGGTAGCCACCGACGCTCATCATGTTCATCACCTCCCCGGGCGGCTTTTCTCTCCTGATGAAGTCGGCCGCCCCTTCCGGGAAGAAGCCGGGGGCCGGTCCGCGCCCGAAGTAGCGTTGCGTGCCGTCGCGCTCGAAAAAGCGATTCGACCAGACGTCCGCGAGCAGCACCAGCGCGACGACCCCCACCGCGGCGTAGACCACCGGCGCCATCCACCGGGGCCCGCAGCCGCCCTCCCCACCCGAGGTCGCCAAACGGCGCATCGAGCGGCGCAGCGCCGCTTCGAGGGCCGGCGCGGCGCAAGGGACGGCGGCAAGGGAGAACAGCGGGATATTGCGCCGTGCCAAGAGGGCGACGGACAACAGGGCGCCCAGGACGAGAAGATCGCCGGCCCCGGCCGCCCGCATGCCGAAGATGGCGCCCGCGATCACGATGACCGCCAGAAGCGCGAACGCGCCGATCGAAGCGGTCGGATGGTAACCCCCGAACGGCGACTGGAATTCTGCGATGTGATGAGCGTACACGTTCTCCGCGGCGATGCGCTCGAACAGCAGTCGGTACGGCAGGGCCCAGCCGGCCAGCCCGTAGGGCGTCAGGGCCGTGGCCGCGATCGAAGCGAGCGCGACTCCAGGGAGCAGCCAGGGACCTGCGGGGAGCCGGCGGCCCGGACTTCCTTCCGGGAGCCTGCGGGCGTCGATGAAATCCCCCGCGAACATCAGGACGATCACCGCCAGCCCGACGACATACAGCGCGTGGCAGTTCGCCCACACTGCCAGGAGCACCGGCAGCGCGAGCAGCAATCGGGGCTGCTCGCGTCGCTCCCGGAGAACCGCCAGGAGGGCGCCGAGGAACAGGAACGACGCGACCTCCGGCCGCAGCGTGAACCGCTCCTGGGCCGCGACCACCGAGACAAGGGCCAGGGGCAGGGTGATCGCCGCCGGGGCCCGTGAGCGGCCCGCGGCCAGGAGAACCAGGGCGAGCGCGCCGCAGACGCACCCGATCTTCAAGGCGTCGATCCCCAGCCACCCGGCTGTTCGATACACCGCCGCGACGCCGATCTGGAACAGCCAGTGGAGATCGATCCACGGCCGGCCGGCCGATGTATAGGTGAACGTGTCGACGCGCGGGACACGTCCCTCCTGCAGGATCCTCTCTCCCGCAAGAAGGTGCCAGTAGAAGTCGACCTCTGAGAGCTGCGTCAGGCAGAACGAGGCGCACAAGAAAAGGAGGAGTGCCAGGACCGCGCCCGCGCCCCGATCGCTCACGATCGCCCGGGCCCGCCCGCGGGACGGTAGACTGTCAGCGATGAATCACCGTAGCGGTAGGTGCGGGCCCGATCGAGGAGGGTGGTCTCGGGCAACGCGACCTCCAGGGTGGAGCGGTGCTCCAGGACCAGCACGCCCTCCGGTGACAGTATTCGCGCCGCCAGACCGAGGGCCGCGGAGAGGTCCGGGGCGTCGTAGGGTGGATCGAGGAAAATGACATCGAAGATCGCCTGACGGCGGGCCAGCTCCCGCAGCGAGCGGCACGCGTCGCCCGCCATGATTCGCCCGGTGCCGGACCCGGGTGCGAGACGGAGATTTTCTCCGATGAGCTTCAACGCGTCGCGTTCGCGCTCGAGCAGAATCGCCTGCGCGGCCCCCCGGCTCAACGCCTCGCAGCCGACCGCGCCGGTACCGGAGTAGACGTCTAGAAAGCGCGCGCCCTGGACGCGGCAGCCCAGGATGTCGAACAGCGCCTCACGGACCCGGTCGCCCGTCGGCCTGATGAGACGACCGCGCGGCCCTTTCAGCCGGCGCCCCCTGGCCCTTCCGCCTGTGAGTCGCAACGTGCCTCCCCGGGCGCCCGCTTCCGGTCGGCCTGACAGAGGGGGCGTGGATTATACACCGCGCCGGAACGCATCCCCTTTCTTGACTTCCCCCGATCTCACCGGTACGATCTCGCGCAACTCCATCAGGGACTTGGAGTTTTCGGGACGAGCCGAATGAGGGAAGACGCCGAAGGGTGATGAGCCGTCTGATACGTGGTGTCCTCTGGGCTCTGGCCCTTCCCTCTCTGTACGCCGGGATCGCCACCCTCCTGCCTTCCCCAGGCCCCGCGGCCGCCATCCTCTCCGTGGACCCGGGACCGATCGACCGGCCCCTCCACCTGATCGGAGCCGATTTCAACCGCGACGGGTACGATGATCTGGCCATCGCCAACTTCCGGGGCGGCACGATCACCATCCTGATCAACCAGAAGGACGGAACGTTCGCGCCGGAGAAGGACTCGCCGTTCAGCGTGGGGCCGGCCACCATCGCCACCGCCAGCGCCGGCCCGTTGTTCCTGGCCACGGGGGACTTCAATCCCGAAGACGTCGATGGGGACGCGGTCACCAACGACGTCGACAACTGTCCCAATGTCTACAATCCGATCGGCACCGCGGGCGTTCAGCCCGACACCGGCTCGTTGGGCGTCGGGGATGCCTGCCGGACCCTGACGGCCGGCGATTCGGATGGCGACGGTGTCCCCGACTACGATCCGTTCACCCACGTCCTGGACAACTGTCCTCTGACTTACAACCCCTTGCAGGAGCCGGAAGTCGCTGCCGGCCTCGATGGTCTGTGCGGCACGACGGCGGATAACAACGTTTTTCTTTACGGACCCGACGGTGTCTGCGGCACCCCTGACGACCTGGTGGCCATCTGCCTAGCCGGCGTCAACAAGGGGAAGGTTTGCCTCAACAACGGCGACTGCCCGGGCTCGGTGTGCCAGACCAGGGTCGGCGCCGCCTGCTCGGGCAGCCCTGATCTGGCCATCGTCGAGTCCACCTCCGGGGGCGGCTCGATCCTCGGCATCATGCGTTTGCGCGTCAACGACGGTCAGGGGGGGCTCCGGAGCCGCAACTCCCTGCAGTTGAGCGTCGGTCCGGTCCAGACGGTGATCGGTGATTTCAACGGTGACGGGAAGCAGGACATGGTGGTCTCGGACAGCGGCACCAATGCCCTCCTGTGGTTCACGGGCACCGCGAACGCCGAGTTCGGGCCGATCTGCCAGGCCGGCGCGAGCAAGGGGAAGCTCTGCGGCAGCAACCTGGATTGCCCCGGGTCGGTCTGCCAGCAGACGCTGATCATGACAGCCGGGAATCAGCCCGCGGGACTGGCCGCGGGCGATTTCGACGGTGACGGCGCCCTCGACGTCGCGGTCGCCAACCGGGCCGATCGCACCGTGGGTCTCTACATCAACAGTGGCAACGCTCTCCCCAAGACCGAGTCGTCCACACTCTCCACCGTCGGGCGGGGCCCCTCATTCCTGCTGGCCGGTCCGGCGATGAGCGGCGATGCATGCGCCATGCTGGTCGTGCTCGACCAGGACCTGCAGGTCTGCAGCGGCGGCACCAACGACGGGAAGTTCTGCATCACCGATCTGAACTGCCCCGGGGGGGGAACCTGCCAGATCGCCGGGGCCGACGACGGGAAGATCGAGACCTTCGTCCCTGCCGTCTGCGCTCCGGGCGCGACCATGAGCCCCGTTCAGACGATTGACCTTGGACCGGGGCATCGTCCGATCAATGGCGCACTCGCCGACTTCGACGGTGACGGCAAGGCCGACCTGGCGGTGGCCGATTTCACCGGAAACCAGGTCTTGGTCTATAAAGGAGCGGGCGGTGGCACATTCGGTCCGGCGATCGTCCTGCCGGGCGGCCCGTTTGCCAGGCCTTCCGCCGTGGCGGTCCTGAACTACGACCCCAACAACGGCCCCAAACCTGACCTCGCCGTGCTCGGCTTCGCGAGCAACCGGGTCGATCTCATCCATAACGACAGCGTCCCGGGGTCGCTGTCGTTCACGGTCGCGCCGACCACACCGGTGTCGCCCTGGGCGAGCGTCTCCGCCATGTCCATTTTCGCCGCCGACGCCTCCGCCAGGCAGGACCTGGTGATGCTGGTCGCCTCGCCGCCGCGCCTCGACGTCCTGTCGGGCACCGGAGAGACGTTCCGCGTTCTGCCGCCCGAACCGCTGTCGGAGCCCACCGCCGCCACCGGGATGAGCGTCGCCGACCTCAGACAGGACGGGATTTCCGACATGCTGGTCCTGGACGGCCCCGGCGGCATGGTGACGCCGGTGATCACCGAGCTGACCGGCGCGCAGACGGAACGTCCCTTGATCACAGTCGGCGCCAACCCCGTGCAGGCGTCCGTGGGGCCTCTCGCCCTGCACGGCCCACTGTATGGTGATGACTATGACCGGGACGGCGTGCCCGACCTCATGGACAACTGCCCGACGCGCTACAACCCTCCCAATTGTCCCGTCAACGACCCGATCGGACACCCGGAATGCTTCGTCGACATCGCCTGCCCGAGCACCACCCCGGCCGGCGCCGTCCCCAACGACTGCGCCCAGAAGAACGCGGCCGGCCAGTGCGACAGCGACGGCAACGGGGTCGGCGACCAGTGCCAGGTCCTGGGCGCCCTGGCCTGCAAGGGCGGAGCGAACGACGGGCTCTCCTGCACCGTGGACAACGATTGTTCCCCGGGAGTCTGCCTCTGCCCGAACCTCGACACCGATCAGGACACGGTTCCCGACTATGACCAGTTCTCGACCACGACCCCGAAGAAAATCGACAACTGTCCCTGGACTCCCAACAGCAGCCAGAGCGACCTGGACGGCAACGGCATCGGCGACCTGTGCGACGACTCCACGTGCACCCTCCTGTTCGGCATCGGCACGTGCGCCGCCGGGCCGAAGAAACAGGCGGTCTGTACCACCCCTGCCGACTGCGAAGCCCCGGTGAACGACATCGTCGTGGTCAACAAGGGGGACGGATCGCTGTCGTTGCTCACCGGGGACACCTCCGGGACCTTCCGCCCTGCGCCCGGCACGTGGTCCGCTCTGGGCGGATTCTCGAACCCGGTGGCGGCGCTCGTCGGCCATTTCTCGTTCAATTGCTTCACCGACGTCTTCAACAACACCACCTGCACCCAGAACCCGCAGACCGACATCGTGGTCGCGGAGCAGGGCGCTCCCGGGAGCGGCGACGACGCGCTGAAGCTGTTCGTCGGTGACGGAAGCGGCCATTTCACGGCGCCCTCGGCCCCGGTGGCGCCGCAGACGGCCCTGCAGGGCGACCCGACGGACCTGCTTCTGGCGGACAAACAGAAGGTGTGCGCCAACCCGTGGGTTGCGGGCAACGACCCTCGGTTCCGCTTCGAGAGACACGGGAACACCGCGGTCGTCGCGGCGATCGAGCCGGCGACCTCGAGCATCGGCGTTTACCTCCCCAGCAGCAAGGGATTGGTCCCCCCACCGGCCAATCCGAACCCGCTGCCGCTCGCCTCGCCTCCCAGGGATGCCCTGTTCGTCGATCTGAACAACGACGGCATC